>JAPLKL010000006.1 GCA_026388095.1 Elusimicrobiota bacterium
AGAGCGGCGCGGTCGCGCTGATGCTGGTCATCCTCGTCGCCATCGATAACTTCGCCGGCGCCCCGTCCTGGCTGGCCCGCCTGCCCTACCCTCTCACCGTCCTCTGCGTCGTGTTCACCTGGGCCAGCGCCTACTTCTATTACCGACAAAGCCGCCGCATGATCGAGAGCTCATGGGGCTGAGCCGCTGCGACCGCGCGTCGGTCTGCCTTGCCACCGGACTCTATTTAAGCTATATTCCCTCGACGTTATTGGGCGCCCTTTCCAGGGCAAAGTTCTTTGAGTGGGCGCGGGGACGGCGCTGGACCGGGGCGGGGCTGATGGGAACCTGCGCAGGCTTGGCCCTGGCCCCGCTGCTGCCGACGGCGCCTCTGCGCTTCGCCGCCTTCTGGGCCTGCGCCGTGGCGGCGTCCTGCTGGCTCTGCGACCGTGCGGAGAAGGCCTTCGGCGTCCACGACGACCCGCGCATCGTGCTCGACGAGGTCGTCGGCTTCTGGACGGCGATCGCCTTCCTGCCGCCGCGGCTGCCGGTCTGGATGGCCGCTTTTGTGCTGTTCCGGATCCTGGACGCGTGGAAGCTGCCGCCTTGGAGCTGGCTGGAGCGGCTGCCGGGCGGCCTGGGAGTGGTCGCCGACGACGTGGGCGCGGGCGTCGCGGCCAACATCGGTCTGCGTGCCCTGCTCTGGTTCGTGCCTTGGTTCGGCCTGTGAAAAAGACGATTGCGGCGGTCATCCTCCTGCTCGGCCTGGGCGTCTCAAGGGCCCGGGCCCAGTTCGTGGGCGTCTCCACGCAGCCGGTCGCCTTCGGAACCTCCACATCGACCGTGGTCAACCTGGCAGGCTATCTGGGGACCAAGATATCCCGGGAGCGCGGCCCCTGGGTGCTGGGCGAGGTCCTCTTCTTCTCCAGGGACCGCCTGGTCAGCGACTACTCCTGGCGCGAGGCCGTGCGCGGGCAGCGCGGCTCGCTCTACACCAACGCGGACATAGACTCCGACGTCGAGCGCCTCCTGGCGCTGAAGAAGTTCGACAAGGTGGACGCAGGCCTCTACGAGATCCCGGGAGTGCCCGTGCCGCCGGAATTCCAGGGCGTGGCGGTCTCGACCTCCGAGGTGCGCCTGGTCTTCTTCATGACCGAGAAGTTCGTGGTGGGCGCCTCGACCAAGGCGGCGCGGCCGCTAGCGCCCGCGGCCGTCTCCGGCGTCGTGCTCACCCCTACGGCCTACCGGGGTGCGGGCCGCTACACCACACCGGGCATGGGCCTCGACATCAACGCGGCCTACTATATCGGCCGTCTCTACGGGAAGAACAGCTATGCTTTGACCCCGGCCAAGACCAACTACATCGACCGCCTGGGAGTCTGGCTCCTGACCGCGGACGGCAAGATGCAGGTCCAATCCGAGACCTCCCTGCGGCCGGCCATGGCGGTGGGCGTCCAGGCCACGGCCCTCTTGCGCGACTCCCCGCAGCCGCAGATCAACCAGACCCCCACCCTCACGGTCAAAGCCTCCAACGGCAGCACCCAGATCCTCACCGACGCCTTCGTGGTGCTGAGCAAGAAGTTCGGGCCGGCGCGCACGAGCATGGGCCTCATGATGGGCAGCATCGGCAACCTGCCCGCGAACCTCTCCGAATTCCTCACGCCTGAAGCCCTGAAGTTCTACCGAGACCCGAATCAGAACCTCACGTCCCTCAAAAGCAACACCGTGCCCTACGCCAGCGTCCTGTTCGTGCCCAAGCCCGCCTATCCCCTGGGAGTCGAGATCATGAAGTTCAACGGGGCGATGATGAACCCCTGGCTCATCAACTTCAAGATAGGCTACTTCATCAAGCTCAACTTCGACGTGGCCTACCTCAAGTATCAGGGCGGCTACGACGTCATCGGCGTCCTGCAGTTCCGCTACAACTACTTCCCGCAGCGGTAAGGCGCCGGGGCCCTAGGGGTGGCCCCGCCAGCGCCGAGCCGCCCACTCGCAGAGCAGCAGAGCCAGGGCCGCGGTGAGCCACCAAAGCGAGGTGCAAAGGCGCCGACGCCGGACGATCTCGGACTGGCGCCGGACGGGCGAGAGCTTCTCCAGCAGGGCTGCGGCGTCGGCGGCGGAGAGTTCGCTGAAGGTCCCTCCCGTGGCCTCAGCCACCCGGCGCAGCCACTTCCGGTCCATGGGCGCCTCGGGGGGAGTCTGGGCCCACTCGAAGCGCGCCTCGTCTTCGCCCCAGGCTTTTCCCTGGTAGCGCGCCATGGCCTTGAGCCGGTTCCAGCCCGGGGCCAGTCCCGTCATTTCCACGGCATAGGCTCCCGGGCCGGTCTCCCGAGGCACGACCTCGCGCACTGTCCCGTCCGGCGCCGTCCATAGGACCTTGAGCTCGGTGGCGGCCGCGGCCGCGGGAGCGAAGCCTTCGTCGAAGACCCGCAAGGCGACCACGGCCGGCTCCCGGGAAGGCAGGCGGTCCGGCAGCGGCGCGAACTTGACCTTGGAGAGCTCCAGGCTGCCGGTCAGGTACTGCACGGCCCGGGTCCAGAACCGGCCGTAGAAGTTCGCGGTCCGCCAATCCAAGGCCCCGCCCAGGCGCCAGCGCCAGGTCGAATCCGAGCTGACCAGCATGACCTTGCCCCGTCCATAGTCCCGGATCGCGAAGATGGGCACCGGCTCGCCCTCATCGGTGCGGGCCCGCGGATGCGCGGCCAGCACCGCGGCCCCCGGCCGCGCGGCGACGAACTGTCCGTAGCCGTCGAGCTCGGGCAGGGCCTCCCAGGCGGCGCGGGACTGCTCAGGCGTATCGTAGAGCTGCACGAGCGGATGGCTCAGCGCCACGGGCTTGGCCCGGAACAGCCCGCCGATGAAGTCCGGGACCCGGCTGGAGAGCTTGACCGGCAGGACCTCCTCCAGAGGCGTGCCGCGATACCCGCCGAGGCTGAAGGCGTTCTCGCCGCCGATGACCAGCAGGGCCCCGCCCGCGGCCACGAAGCTGCGCAGCGAGTCGAGGTAGGCCAATGGGATCTGGGCGCGGAAGCGCTCGTAGGAGAAATTCTCCAGGATGAAGAGGTCGAATTGACTGATGGTCTGCACGAAGATCTCCGGGGCCGGGAAGGGGATGAGCGAGAGCTCGTTGTCCGGGACGAGCGTGGGGTTCTCCGGATTGCGCAGGATGACGAAGGAGACCAGCTCATGGTTGGGATTGGATTTCAGGAATTCGCGCAGGTTCGCGTACTCGGCGCTGGGCCGGCCGGCCAGGTACATGATGCGGTATTTCTGCCGTATGACCTCCATGCGGAAATCCCGGGCGCCCTGGGCGGACCCGGCTCGCGCGGCGACCCTGTAGCTCTCCGAGCCCAAGGACTCGGCCGTAGCCGTGAACGTGGCCACCACGGTCTCCAGGTCCGTACGTATAAGGGACTCCCGGCGCTCCACCGTCTCCCAGCGCTGCCGGTCCACGGCGCTCCTCTTGAGCAAGCTGAGTTCCAGGACCCGGCCGGACAGAGCCGACGCCTCCACTGCGGCCTCCACGCTGACGCGGCCGTGCAGGAAGGCGAAGTCAGGGGTCTTCAGATCGACGAAGGCGACGCCGCGCTCCCGCTGGGAAGGGCCTACGCCCACCACATCGACGGGCAGGCGCAGCTCGGCCAGCGCCCGCTCGAGCTCCGGGTCGGATTCGGCGTTGCCGTCGCTGAGCAGCCAGGCCCGCTCCGGCCGCGACTCGGGCCCCTGCTCGTCGGCTGCGTCGCGCAGGGCCGCAGCCGGCCGCAAGCCGGCCGCCGAGACGCTCAGCCCGTCGAGCTCGCTCCAGCCCGCCAGCCTGCGGCCGCGGTCGCTGAGGGCGTAGAATTCCGGCTGGCAGCGGACCTCCAAGGACCGGCGCTGGCCCCGCAGCCAGTCCAAGGCCGCGCGCAGGCGGCTGGCGGAGCGCAGCAGGGGCAGCCCCCCGATGCGCGCCGGCGCGGCCATGGGATGGCCGTTGTCGACGAGGACCAGCAGCCTTGGCTTGAAGAGCTGCGGCTCGCTGACCGCGACTGTCGGCTGCAACAGGGCCACCGCCAGGGCGGCCGCGGCCAGGACCCGCAGGGCCAGCAGGACGCCGCGCGCCGGGGTGCGGCGCCCGTGCCAGATCATTGCGGCGGCCAGCGCCAGCGCCGCCAGGGCTCCCGTCCAACCGCCGCCCCATTCCAGGGAGAGACTCATGGGATCCCCAGGCGCATCTTCTGGAGCAGATAAGGCTGATGCACGGCGTCCGACTTGTAGCTGCCGGTCAGCGAGTACATCAGGATGTCGAGGGTGAGCTTGCGCGCGTTGTGCCTCTGGGCCTCTCCGCCGGGAAGGCAGGGCAAAAGCGGCCGTCCCAGGGCGTCCTTGACCCAGGCTCCCAGAAGGTCGTCGCGGGAGTAGAGCACGGCCGTGCGCTCTCCCCAGGAGACCCCTTCCAAAGTCCCGCGCACCATGACCCGGCCCGCAGCCCCGCGCAGGAAGAAGAAGGTCCTGAAGACCACGTGGTCCGCAGGCAGCGGCTGGAGCTCGGACTCGGCGAGCACGTCTTTGAGCGTGCCGCGCACCCAGCGGTCGAAGGAGCTCCTCGCCAACCCCGAGGTGTCCTCGATCCAGAGCATCCCGCCCGCGGTCAGGTAGGCGCGCAGGCGCCGCGCATCCTCGGCGTCGAGCGGCGGCGGGGCTTCGCGCCCCGCCAGGATGACCAGGGGGGAAGTGAAGAGCGCCGGGTCCTTGAGGGTGATGACGCGCCTCTGCGGTTCCACCAGGACGCTGGTCACCGTGCCCAGGAGCTGCAGCGCCTCGGCGGGAGCGTCCGGATAGGGGTCCCAGGTCGCTCCAAGCTTGAGCTGGGTCCACACGAACCGGTCTCCCTGCTGGGCCTCTGACGGGACGGTCAGGCCAGCCAACAGAAGCACGAGGGCGAAGGCCCGCGGCAGGCAGAGGAGCATCTCGAGGATTAGGCAGGCGGCGGCCGCCGCCAGGACCGCGCCGCGCGCTTCGCGGCCGCGCACCTTGAGCCAGAACTCCTCGCGCAGGCGCTCCACGCCCAAGTCCCGCCAGAAGGCCGAGGCGGCCGGCGCCAGTTCGCTCTCGCCGGTGCCGCGGTCGAGATTGACGGCGTAGACCCTGCTGCCGGAGTCGTCTTCCATGACATAGAGTCCGGGCCGCTCCGTCTCGGAGTAGGCGACCCGCCGGTCCTTGACCCAGAGGGTGGCGCTGCGCCCCTCGGGTGAACGCACCCGCACCCGGGCCGGCGCCGCCTCCTGGCGCGACCAGGCCCTGACGATGGGCTCGCCCACCTTCACGCCGAAATCCTCGATCCCGCCCGCGGGTTCGCGCAGCAGAGAGAGGGAGGCGGACACCAAAGCGGCGAAGACTGGCTTGACCGGGAGGTTTCCGGAGACGGCGTCCAGCGGCGCGGCCCAGACGGCCACGCGGCCGATGCCATAACCCGACGAAGCCAGAAGAGGTGCGCCGGAGGGGGTCCGGATCCAGACCTTGCCTCCCGGGCGCGGCGCCAAATCCAACCGGCGGGTCAGCGCGACCTTGTCGAGCTCGAATTCGCGCCATGCCGCGAAGGTCGCGCCGGCCGTATGGAAATCCGCCCGGCCGGTGCCGGCGGAACCTCCGATACCGCCGGCGCCCGCCTCCAGACGCAGGCCCCGCGCCGGCTCCGGCTCGGCCGCGGCCGAGACTCGGACCGGCAGCCATTGCGACAAGCCGCCCAGGACGGCGGAGCCTTCGCGGCTGCCTGGGAACAACCACAAGCCTCCGCCCTGCCTGACATAAGCCTCCAGAGCCGCGGCGACGGAGACGGAGAGCGACTGGACATCAGCCAACGCCACGGCGTCGTAATCCGAGAGCCGCGCCACGGAAGAGCCGAGCCGGCCCGACTCCGCGAAATCCGCGTCCCATTCCAGCAGCCGCTTGCCGGACCCCGCGAAGAGGTCCTGCAGGAAATAGCCGGCGTGCGGCGAGCGCAGGAAGGCGGGGTCGCCGTAAAGGACCAGCAGCCGGGCGCGGCGCGGCTGCCGGAAGGAGTAGTAATGGGGATCGTCGGCCGGCAGGGCGTCCGGCCGCAACTCCACCCGGCCGGACCACGTCGAAGCGGCCCCCGGTCGAGCGGCGGGCAAGGGCACGGACGAGGCGGTCTCGGCCCGGCCCCGCAGAGCCACGGCGCTGGCCCCCAGGCGCGTGCGCTCCTGCCACAGGTCCAAGGACGAGTCCGCCTTGGCCGAGGCCCACAGCCTGACGCGCAGGGCCGGCTGATCCGAGGTGCCGCCGCGCTCCGGGCGGGCGGAGAGCACCGTCGCGTTGAAAGGGGGGGGCGGCCAGGATAGGCAGTAAAGGCCGATTCCGGGCTCCGGCGGCGGGAAATCCCCGCGCAGTCCATGGGCCGCGCCGTCGCTCAGAAGCAGGACGGCGCGGTCTCTGCGGGAGCGCGCCTGCGCCAGAAGCGCGTAGGCGGCCCGCAGGGCGGGAGCGTAATGGGTGCCGCGCCAGCCCGGCGGAGAATGGTCGATGAGTTCCTGGCAGGCGCTCGGGGTCATCCAGTCGAGCCCGGCGTCGGCTCCCTCCACGCGCTCCGCGAAGGCGGCGCAGGCCACGCGGTCGGAGGGACGCAGGCTGCGCAGCAGTCCCGCCGCCGCCTCGCGCGCCGCGGTCCAGCGCGTGCGGCCCTGGCTCACGACCCCCATGGAATAAGAGCGGTCCAAGAGCAGCACGAGGTCCATCCCGTCGTCCCTTCCGGGAGCGGAGGACGCCTGCCCGCCGCCGCGCGGCTCCAGAACCGGTCCGGCATAGGCCGCGATCAGGAGTATCACGACGGCGCTGCGGGCCGCGGCCAAGAGCCATTGGCGCAGCCTGGTGCGCGGCAAGGCCTGGGCCTGGACCCGGCGCAGCAAGGTCAGGTCCGAGAACTCCACCGCCAGCGCCCGGCGCCGCGACAGCAGGTGCAGGAGCAGAGGCACGGCGCCCAAGGGCAAGGCCCAAAGCACGGCCGGATCGGTGAAGGTCATGGGCGGCGGCCCAGCAGACGCGCCAGGTCCTCGTCCCAGGGGCGGTCGTTGTAGAAGCTCAGGAAGGAGATGTCGGCGCCGTGGAAGCCCGCCTCATAGAGCCTCTGTTGGCGATGGAAGGCTTCCCGGTAGGCGGCCTGCAGGGAGGAGGCGTCGCAGAAGAGCTCCCGTTGGTCCTCCAGTCCCCGGAACACGATGGGGCCCGCGAAGCCGAAGTCCCTCTCGGCCGGGTCGAGCACCTGCAGGACCATGAGCTCATGGCGGCGCGCCTGCAGGGCCTTGACCACCTTGAGGATGGCGTCGCAGTCTCCGAGAAGGTCCGAGATCAGGACGACCAAGGAGCGGCGCCGGATGCGGGCGGCCGAGGCCTCCAGGGCCGCGGAGAGGTCGGTCTCGCCGCCGGCCCGGCTGCGCCCCAGCAGAGAATCGATGACCTCGAGCTGTCCGAAGCTGGTCCGAGGGGGGATGAACTCCCGCGGCTGCGTGTCGAAGGTGGCCAGGCCCACGGAGTCGCCCTCGGCGAGGACCAGGAAGGAGACGGCCATGGCCAGGCGGCAGGCGTTCTCCCACTTGGCCGGGCGGCCACCGGCGGCGTAGGCCATGGAGCCCGAAGCGTCGAGGAGGATCATGCCGGTCAGGATGTTCTCGGATTGGTACTGGCGCACGTAGAAGCGCTCCTGGCGCGCGAAGACCTTCCAGTCGAGGGCCTTGATCTCGTCGCCGGGGACATAGGCGCGATGCTGGGCGAACTCGTGCGAGATGCCCCGGGCCGAACTGCGGTGGCGGCCGGTCAGATGGCCCTCGGCGGTCATGCGGCGCAGGTTGAGGCGGAGGTTGCGCAGCTTGGCCAAAGCGACGGGGTCGAGATAACGCATCGAGGGATTCTACCAATATGCGCGAGCGCGCGTGATCAAGTCCGCATAATGTATATTATGCCGACATCGGAGGGAGAACATGACCTTCAAGTTCGCGCACAACAATCTCAACGTGCTGGACCTCCAGAAGAGCCTGGACTTCTACTCCCAGGCCCTGGGGCTCAAGGAGACCCGGCGCATCAACGCCGCGGACGGGAGCTTCATCCTGGTGTTCCTCGGAGACGGCGTCACCGCGCACAAGCTGGAACTGACTTGGCTGCGCGACCGCAAGGGAAAGTACAACCTCGGCGACAACGAGATCCATCTGGCTTTCACCACCCCCGACTATCCGGGCGCCCACAGACAGCACAAAGAGATGGGCTGCATCTGCTACGAGAACGAGAAGATGGGCATCTACTTCATCGAAGACCCTGACGGCTACTGGCTGGAGATCCTGCCGGAAAAGCGCTGATCCCGTGGAGTAAGAAGCCCTGGACACTCAGCAGAAACTGGAGCTCCTGGCCGACGCGTCGCGCTACGACCTGTCCTGCGCCTGCGGCACCACCGACGGCGACGACCACCGCCGCCGCGGCCAGGACGGCATGTGGCTCTACCCGGCCGCGCTTCCCAGCGGCGGGACCTCCATCATGCTCAAGACGCTCATGTCCAACGCCTGCGTCAACGACTGCCGCTACTGCCCCTTCCGCAGCAGCCAGGACGTGCCCCGCTGCACTCTGACTCCGGAGGAGATCGCCGCCCTTTACATGAGCTACGTGCGCCGTATCGGCGTCTTCGGGCTCTTCCTGACCTCGGGCGTGGTGCGGGACCCTGACTTCACCATGGACCGCATGATCGCCACGGCCAGCATCCTGCGCCAGGGCTACCAATACCGCGGCTACATCCATTTGAAGATCATCCCGGGAGCGTCGGACGAGGCCATCACGCAGGCCGTGAGCCTGGCCAGCGCGGTCTCCCTCAACGTGGAAGCGCCCAAGGCCTCCTATTTCCGGACCCTGTCGCAGAAGAAGGACTTCGAGCGGGACATCGTGCGTCCGATCAAGTTCATCAGCAGCCTGACCGCCCCGGGGACCCGCTATGCGCGGGTCAAGCAGACCACCCAGTTCGTGGTGGGCGCGGCGGAGGAGAAAGACGCCGAGATCCTGCAGGCCACCTACGGCCTGTACCGCCGCTGGGGCTTGAGCCGCATCTATTTCAGCGCCTACCAAAGAGGCCTGGGAGACCAGAGCCTGCCGGGGGAGCGCGCCGAGCGCCGGCCGCAGGACCTGCTGACCCGCGAGCACCGGCTCTATCAAGCCGATTTCCTGCTGCGCAAGTACAAGTGGGACCTCAAGGACATCGGCTTCGAGGGGGACGGCAACCTCGCGCTCGATACAGACCCGAAACAGCGCTGGGCGGACGCGCATCCGGAGTTCTATCCGGTGCGGCTGCGCACGGCGCGGCGCGACGACCTGCTGCGGGTGCCCGGCCTGGGGCCGATCACCGCTGACCGGATCCTGGAGGCGCAGCGGGAGGGGGGGCTGGGCAGTTTGCAGGACGCAGGTCTGCGCGGCTCGCGGCTGGAGAAAGCGTCGGCCTATGTGACGCGCCAGTAGGTGCGACGCCGGTAAGGAGACAGAATGAATCATATCTGCGAGCGGCTCCGGTCATTTTTATCAATCGTGCTCGTGGCGTCGATATTGTCTGGCTGTGCTGCCACAACCGTTTTGGGGCGCCCCTCAGCGAAAGACATGAATGTGCTGAATCCCGGCACCTCGAGAGGAGTCGTCGTCAGTGAATTAGGCAAGCCAATCTACACCAAGGATATCGACGGAGAAAAACTAGACACGTTCACATTCGACAAGGGCGTGTCTGGTGGTTTTATGTGGAGTCGCGCCTTCTTTCATGTAGTCGCGGATCTATTCACTATTTTCCTCTGGGAGTTTGTGGCTTGGCCCAGTGAAAGAGTCGCAGCCAGGCGCAGAACGACCGTTGAGGTCGGATATGACAAGGACGAAAAAGTCCAGACGGCGAATTACATCAAGAAAGGTTAAACGAAAAGCGGCTGGGCAAGCGACGCGCGCGGCCTCCGGCGCTTCGCGCCGGAACCTCAGTCCTGCAGCAGCCTCTCGATCAACGCGTCGGGCTTGACGCCCTCGGCCTCGGCCTGGAAGTTGAGCACCAGACGGTGGCGCAGAACCGGCCTGGCCACGGCCTTGATGTCGTCGAGGCAAGCGGCGAAGCGCCCCGAGAGCAAGGCCCGGGCCTTGGCGCCGACCACCAGAGCCTGGCTCGCGCGCGGCCCCGCGCCCCAGGCCACCCACTTCTTCACATCCTCGCGGACCCCGGACTCGGTGGGCCGGGTGCTGCGCACCAGGCGCACCGCGTAGTCCACGGCCGAATCCGGCACCGGGACCCGCCGCACCAGATCCTGGAAGGCCAGGACCTCGGAGCCGGTCAGAACCGGGGTCAGCTTGACCTCCTTGGCGCCCGTGGTCTCGGTCACGATGCGGCGCTCCTCCTCGGCTGTGGGGTAATCCACCGCGATCTGCAGGAAGAAGCGGTCCAACTGCGCCTCGGGCAGGGGATAGGTGCCTTCCTGCTCGATGGGGTTCTGCGTGGCCATCACGAAGAAGGGCGGCGGCAGAGGCCGGGTCGCGCCCGCGGAGGTGACCTGCCACTCCTGCATGGCCTCCAGGACCGCGGACTGCGTCTTGGGCGGCGTGCGGTTGATCTCGTCGGCCAGGATCATGTTGGCGAAGACCGGGCCGGGCAGGAAACGGAAGGACCGCTGGCGCGTGTCGGGGTCCTCGTGCAGGACCTCGGTGCCGGTCACATCGGAGGGCATCAGGTCCGGCGTGAACTGGATGCGGGAGAACTTCAAGTCCAGCAGGCGCGAGAGGCTCGAGATCATCAAGGTCTTGGCCAGGCCCGGCACTCCCTCGAGCAGGCAGTGGCCCCGGGAGAACAGGGCGATGAGGAGCTCCTCGATGACATGGTCCTGCCCGATGATGGCCGAATGGATGCCGCGCAGGACGGCGTCCTTGGCCTTGAGCAGACCCTCGGCGGCCTTCACGTCGTCGGCAAGTTCCATCTTCACCATTTCAGAACCCCTCGTCGCACTCACGCCCCCTGATTGCGCCACCAGAACCAGAGCACGGCGGCCACCAGCAAGATCAGGATCAGCGTGCTCGTCCAGGGCGAAAGCACCGACACCCGGTGCGTCACGGGCATCCTGGGGGAGGCCGCCACGAGCTTGGGCACGGCCGCCGAGCCCAAAGACAAGGAGCCCAGCATCGTCGCGGCCAATTCCGGGACCTTGGCGCCCTTGGCCAGGATGGAGTAACCCCAATACGCCCAGGGCATATAGCCGGCCAAGAACACGCCCTCGCCGGCCGCGTCGGCGACCCGCGCCGAGGCGTAGATGAAATCCGGCCCGGCCGAGGTCATGATGTACTGCACGGGGGTCAGCGTCTTCGGCTGCACGCCGGGGGCCGCGAGCACCGTCCCCTTGACGATCTCGGGCTGGTCCTTGACCGGCGTCCCGTCGTCGGCCGACTTCAGGACCAGAAGCTCGACCCCGGAGCCCTCGAAGGCGGCCACGAATTCCAGCTTGCGCTCGCGCGGGGTCAGCGCCCGGGCGCGCAGCCCCGGCGGCAGGATGAAGCGCAACTGTCCGTCGGCGCTCTCGGCGACCGCGCCCGCTCCCGCGACCGGGGTCCCGGTGCCTTTCAGCGAGCCGAGGATGGAGGGCAGCAAGGTCTCGGGCACGGCGCTCACCAAAGTGCCCAGCAGGTAGACCCCTTCGACTTCCATGACCGCCAGAGTCATGCGCGGCTTGTCGTCCAGATCGGCCCGGAGACAGATGGCGGTGACGCCGTTGGCGTAGGAGGCGGTCTCGACGTTCGCTGCCCCCCGGAACTTGAGGTGCGTGCGCGCGTTGATGCCGGAGAGCACATCGGAAAGGAAGGTGCGCACGGCCGCACGGTTCTCCAGGCTGACCGGATTGATGCGCGCCAGGACGAAGGAGCTTTTCTCCGGCCCCTTGAGGGAGAGGATCAAGGTCGGGTTGTCCCCGGAGAGGGGCACCAAGGACCAGCCCGCCGGGGGTTCGACGGTGAAAGGAGGCGGGGGGGCTGCGCCTGCGCCCGAAGCCGCGCGCTCGGGCACGCCGGCCGCCGCCAGGAACAAGGCCATCGCCATCACCCAGCGATTCATCAGACAGGTAGTTTATCAGCCTGGGACGGGCCGCGCAAGCCCGATGCGGCAGGACAGAGGAGCAGGTCGCGGCGAGGACGACGGGATGGGCTGATCTACGACCGATCTGGCGATAACGCTGACCATATCCTCCAGAACGAGAGCTGGATGAAATTCTGGCATATCTTCAGCGGCAGCCTGCGGACCGCCTGGAAATAGAGCGCATACAATTCGTTCTTGGTCAGATGGCGCTCCCATATCGGCGGAGAAAAGTCAGCCCGAGGATTGCGGACATAGTTCGTCCAATAAAGGGGATCCAGCCCGCCCTCGGCTACAGCCTGCCGATGCAGCTCCGTGCCCGGCATGCATTGCAGCAGCTGGAAATTCGGCACCGATGGCGTGCCGAAAGCCGTATCGATAAGCCTCTCGACGTCCCGGGCGCATTGGTGTTGCGGGAAGCCGATGATCCAATTCGTGCTGCAGCTTATGCCATTATGCATGACCGCGCGCAGCCCATCATCGATCTGCCGCATGGTGACATGCTTCTTGATGGCATGCAGGCCGGCATCCGTGCAATCCTCGATCCCGACGGAAAAAAGATAGCAGCCGGCCTTGCGCGCCAAGCGCATCATGGGGCCGTCGATCTGGTCGATGCGCCCCTGGAAAGACCACTTGATATCGAGCTCCTTGGCGAGCACCGCCTCGCAGAAGTCGATCACCCTCTTCTTGTTGATGTTGAACAAGTGATCGCAAAAGAAGAAATCCCTCACTCCTTGCCGAGTATAAAGCTCGATTTCCTCGATTATATTGGGGATGCTGCGCAATCGATATCGGGCCTCATCGATCTGGCAGAACGTGCAGCGGAAGGGACAGCCTCGGGACGTGCTGATCACGGCCCTGAAACTCCCGAAGCCAAAACGCAAGCCTTTCATCCCCATGTATGGTGAAAAGCCATGCAGGTCCACGGCCGGCACCCCGATCCGGTCCAGATCCTTCACCACGGCCGCGCCGCCTCCCTGGACCTCATCGCCGACCCGGCGCAAAAGCCCAGGGACCAGCTTCACCTCCACCTTATCCCGCAGCGCTTGGCAAAGGTCCGCGAAGACCTCCTCCCCTTCGCCCGCCACCCCATAATCGAAGCAGTCATGCGCCATGGTTTCCCGCCCCAGAGCGTACATGTGCGGCCCGCCGACGACCACGACCACATCGGCTTTCGCTCTCTTGACGGAACGGGCGGTCTGCCAAGCGTCAAAGAAATAGTGCGTCAACGCGCTCAGGCCGACCACATCCGGATCCATATCAGCCGCCCGGCGCGCGGCCTGGTCCTCATCGAGACGCTCGGCCACGCAGTCGATCAAGCTCACCTGGACCCTCGGCATCTTCAGCCTCAGGGCTTGAGCCAGGTACATCAAGCCGACCGGCGGGTACACCAACAGCAGGCTATCCGCGGACCCGAATCCAGGATGGTCGAAAATGACCGGATGCCGCCTGGGCGGATTGATCAATACGACTTTGAAGATGTCATCCCTGGCAGCCACCTCAACCGCCTCTGGCCACGACCATGGTGCGGATCGACTGCATGATCCAGGCCGAGAACAGGAGCAGAAGGAGCTCCCATTGCATGAGCGCGGAAAGGACGGTCTCCCAAAGGATATAACGGGGGTCGATATCGAACGCCGATAGGAGGGTGAAAACGAAGAACAAGACCAGGAAGACCGTCGCCAGGGGGGAAAGGGCGCGCACGGCCATGGTCGATTGCAGAGCCGGGACAGCGGCGGCCAGGATGAATACGGAGAATCTGAGGACATGCATGGAGCACCGGTTCCGCCTGAGCTCCAGAAGCCCCTCGATGAGCGCGCAGGCCATGCACACAAGCATGATCCAACGCAGCGCCTCATGCCGCAGAGGCCAGGGTATGGACCCGTGGGGGATGAGGCGCCCTCTGCCCAGCATGAGATAGAGGGTCGTGGGGATTCCCGCGACGAGACCAAGGGCGGCGGCCCAGTGTCGTCGCAGCATGCGCCAATAGTAGCAAAAAACCGCCTGCGCACCGATCCGCGGGGGAATGTCCCTGCCCACCGTCCACTTCCTTACGGGCGGAGGATTTGACATAATCTCACCATGAGCTTCCATGTCAGCGTCAAGGATATCCTGGTCTCCGGAGGAGCGACCCTTTGGCTGCTCATCGGCCTGTCCATATACTCCGTCGCCCTCATGGCGCAGCGCTGGCGGTTCGTCCGGCGCGCCACCGGCGGCGAGCGGGCCTTGCTGGCCAAGCTGCGCCCGCTCATCGCCTCAGGCAACCTCTCGGATGCCGTCAAGCTCTGCCAGGCCCATAAGGGGCTCGCCGGCCCCATCCTCGTGACCAGCCTCACCGGCTCGCCCAGCCGCGACGAGCGCAAGCGCGCCGTCGAGCGCGAAGTCGAGCGGGCGGTGGCCGACCTCCAGAAGGGGACCACGCTGCTGGGCACGGTCGCGACCGTCGCCCCCTTCATCGGTCTTTTCGGGACGGTCGTGGGCGTCATGCGCGCCTTCCGCGACCTGGCCAGCGCCGCGGGCGCCGGCCCCGGGGTGGTCGCCATCGGCATCTCCGAGGCGCTGGTCTGCACCGCCGCGGGCCTCTTCGTGGCCATCCCGGCCGTCGCCGCCTACAACTACCTCAACCACCGCGCGGCCCGTTTCGGGGAAGACCTGAACTGGGCGTGCGACGAGGTCCTCGACGGCCTCACCGCGAAGGCCCGGCAGTGAAGATCCCCTCCGGGCGCCGGACCTTCGCGGAGATGAACCTCATCCCGCTCATCGATGTCTCGCTCATCCTGGTCATCATCTTCATGGTGCTCACGCCGATCCTGGTGCAGTCCCAACTCACGGTCAAGCTGCCCAAGGCGCAGTCCGGCACCCCGGCCGCCGCCGAGACCACGGTCAACGTCCAGATCAGCCGCGGCGGCGCCGTGCTCGTCGAAGGCCAGCCCGTGCGCTGGGACAAGCTCGAGCGCGAGCTGACCCTGAGGCTGCCCAAGTCCGCCCAGAAGACCCTGCTGGTCCAAGCGGACCGCAGCGTCCCCGTCGAGAAGGTGGTCGCGGTCCTCGACGTGGCCAAACGCCTGGGCGTGGGCAAGCTGGGCATCGGCGTTTCACCGGAGGCCAACGAGGCCAAGCCGTGACTTCCGCCGATGACGGCATGGCGCCCTACCTGACCTATTCTCTGGCCATCCATGTCGGGGCGGCCGCCCTGGCTCTGGCGCTCTACAGCGCCGCCAAAATCAGCTCAACGCCCGTCTACATGATCGACTTCGTGGGGCCCTCCGCCGCCATCCTCAGCCCTCAGGCCGAGACCGCGGCCGCAGCCAAAGGCCCGGCGCCCGCGCTGCAGCCCCAGACCGAGACCGACGAATTCTCGCCGCAGCGGCACAAAGGCGCCCCCCTGCCGAGGCCCAGCCTCCTGCGCGGCTGGAGCGAGCCGACCAGCGACGAGAAGCCCGCCGCCCCGGCCCCGGCGGCAACGACGGCCCAGCCCACGGCGGCCAGCGCACCCGCCAGCGGTGCCCCCGCGCAGGCGGGCATCGCCACGGACATGCCCAACTTCCCTTACCCTTGGTACATCAGCCAGATCCGCCAGGTCCTGTGGGAGCAATGGTCCAGCCGCATGCCCAAGGGAGCGGGCGAATGCGTGGTGGTATTCACCCTGCTGCCTAACGGGCGCTTCGTGGACTTGCGCACGGAAGAGAGTTCCGGAGACCCGGCTTTCGACCTGGCCGCTTTGAGCGCCGTCCAAGACGGGGCCCCTTACCCGCCGCTGCCGCGGGGCTTCAAGGAGCCCTTCCTCAAGATTCACCTCACCTTGAAGAGCCTCTGAGAGAGGCCCCGGACCGGTCGCTCGTTTTACCGTTTTTTTAACGACATTTTTCCATTTTTTTGGAATCCTGTAATAAGAATACCCATACTTCTGTTACACTATAGCGACAGAGGACCGCCCCCATGAAAGAAAAAGAGATTGGAGACACGGATCAGCAAAACCTCGACGCTCAGGTTCCGAACATCCCCGACCTGAAGAAGAAGGACAAGGAGCGCAAGCGAGCAGGGGCGGCTTGGGGCGGCGGCCGGCCTGCGGGGACCCCGTTCACTGGGGCGACCGGGGGGTCCGGAGCCGGCGGCCTTACGGCCGTCGCGGGCGAGGGACAAGTCGCGGCCAGCGCGGCGGGAGCGGCGGGAGGAGCGGGAGCGGCGGGCGCAGCGGGAGCGGGGGGAGCGGCGGGAGCGGCGGGAGCGGCGGGAGCCGCTGGCTCGGCCGCGGCTCCGGGCGGGATGGGCTGGCTGGCCTCCTGGCTGGGCGGCTCCAGCGGCTGGCTCGGTGGGGCCGGTGGCTGGCTCGGCGGGGCCGGTGGCTGGCTCGGCGGCGCCAGCGCGAGCTTCTTCGGCAAGGCCATGATCGCCATCGGCGCGGCGGCCCTGCTGGCCGGCGTAGGGCTCTACGCCTATATGCGTCTGCACGGCAATGGAGCGGAGCGCCAGAGCCCGGAATTAGGTCCGATCTCCGATCCTATCGCGGTACACCGCAGCCCCAGCGATGATCGGCTGCGCATGGCGGCGCAGGCCGGCCATGGCCAGTTCCAGTGGGACCCTCAGGAGTCGCCGGCCGAACCCGCGACGCCCGCCGCTGAAGACAAAGCCCAGACTCCAACGTTGGCGGCGGCGCAGAAGCCGGCGGAGACTCCTTGGGGCGACATCCTTTCCGGGTTCCAGGCCAAGGGCGGATCCCAGGGCCTCTCCGGGTTGCCTTCGGGCTCGGGCGCGTTCGGCGGCAACAACCTCTTCTCGGCGCTGACCGGAGCCGGGGCTCGCGGAGGCAGCGGCGGCGGAGGCAAGAATCTGGGGAGCATGCCCTCGCTGAGCAACCCCGGCCAGAAGGGGCATCTTTCCAGTGCCTTCGCGAAAGGCTCGACGCGCTCGACCAATGCCCAGGCCTTGCGCACCCGCAACATCCGCTCCAGCCGGGCCTTCGCCCAGCTGCGCACCGCCCGGGCCATGTCCGTGCTGGCGGCGCGCGGCTCTTCCAGCGAACAGGGCATGAAGATCGGGGCCGCGGACGCCTTCGACCAGACCCAGACTCAGGGCGGGCAGATCGGGGCGATCGACTCAGCGGTCCCCACGAACCCGCCCGGCGGCAGCGGAGCCTCCGGGGGCGAATACGGCGGGACGGCGCCGCTGCTCAGCGACCCCAACGCTCTGCCCCCCGAGCCGACCTCGCCTCCCGGCGCCGTCGACCCCGGCCAACAGCAGAACTACCAGAACCCCATGGACGCGATCAAGCAGCTCGCCGCCATGGCCGCCAAGCTCAAGCTGCTCTCCATGCTGCTCATCGCCATCGGGATAGCGATGATCATCGCGGGGTGCTGTTGCGCTCCGCCCAACATCGGCTTGATCATGGCCGGCATCGCGATGGTGGCCATGGGCGTCATGATGCTGATGATGGCCCAACAGATGGCGGCCCAGGCCAAGGCCATGGGGGAACAGCTCTCCGCGGCCATGGGGCAGCAATACGAGCAGGATAACGTCAATGCCTGCGTCAACCAAGCCGTCGCCAACGGGACCGATCCCAACGCCTGCAACTCGCCGCACAACAACGGCAACACGCACAACGACCAGACCACGATCAGCCAGGACGTCAACGCGGAGCGCAACTCCACCTCCGAATACGACGACGGGACGCCGGTGTCCCAGCAGCAGTTGCAGCAGCAGTAGCGGCGCTTGAATCGGCGCATCGCCTAGGCTATACTCATGGGGATGCGCTATTGGGTCCGGGTCGATCGAGAAATCCGGGGGCCTTACACGTTCGAAGAGCTGGCCGCCCAAGGCACCCACGACTCGACGCTGGTCTGCCCGGAGAACCGCCCCAACAACAAGCGCCAGAACTGGCTGCCCTTGCGCAAGGCCAAGGAGCCGCCGAGATTCTACGTGCGCGTCGGCTCCCGGGTGCGCGGTCCCATGCCCGGCGCCGAGCTGGGCCGCGTCGGCGGATTCTGCGGCGACACATTGGTCTGCCCCGAGCGGCGCAACTACAGGAACCGCTGGAACTGGGCCCCGGCCAAGACCTTCGCCGGTCTGCGGTCGGCCCCTGCGAGCCCGGTTGCGGTCGCCCCGCGAGAAGCCGCCCCCGTGGCGCGGCGCTTCTGGGATGCGCTGAAGACCCGCTGGCGCCAGCCGCCGGTGCTGCCGCTGCTCATAGGCGCAGCGGCCGTCATCGTAGTCGTGCTGCTCTGGATGAAGTTCTCCTATCTGCCCCGCGTCCGCCAGACCTACCTTAGGGTGCACGCGAGCATCGACCTCGCGGCTTTGGCCGTCCTCCAAGAGCGCTACCACCGCCAGACCGGGTCTTATGCCGACGACCTCGCCACGCTGGTCGCCGCGGGGGGAGACCCCGGACTGCCCGCGGACCTGGCCCCGGACCTCGACTTGCAGACTTTGTTCATCCGGGGGACATCCACTTATTTCATGCTCGAGGCCAACGCCCTCGACGAGAAGCGCACGTTGATCCGGCATGTGGGCTGGACCCCTGTCCTCAAGGAAGGGGACAGGGACCGTGCGATGACGATCTCCTCAAGCACGGCCCCGGTCCGCGAGGGAAAAGACCAGTACCGCGCGCCTGCCGTTTCCTCACACACGGCCGCCGGCCACCATGAAGGAGACGAGGGCCGTGCGCCGGCGATCTCTTCGCGCACGGCAGCCGACAGGACCCCGTGACCTGAACCAGGAGCTACGCGCATGGACATGATGATCTTCGACGACGATCCTTACGCGGCGGAGCTTATAGCCACCATCGCCGAAGACGAAGGCCTGACCGTGGAGAAGCACCTCGACGGGATCGACGCCTTGGAGAAGATCCGCTGCGGACGTCCCCGCCTGGTGGTCACGGACATCATGATGCCGGGCATAGATGGGATATCCCTGTGCCGGGCCGTACGAGCCGACCCCGCCCTGGCTTCCATCCATGTGGTCGTCTGCTCGGGCAAGCAGTTCGAAGAGGACCGCCAGCGGGCGCTCGCCGCGGGTGCGGCCGCCTACTTCACCAAGCCCTTGGAGATGGCCAGGCTGCGCGAAACCATGGCCCGTCTGCTGCCGCGCTCCAGCCTCGCGGTACCAGGCCTGGCCCCGGTCGGAGGCGCTCCGGCGCCCGCCTTCCGGGCCAAGGTCTGGGGCTGCCGCAACGCCGGGACGGAAGCCGCCTCCCACTGCGTCTGCGTGGAGTTCGGCTCCAGGCTGTTGATCCTCGACGCCGGGACGGGGTTGGCCGGCGCGACCGCCGGGCCGCCTCCGCAGGACCGGCAGCTTTGGCTCCTGCTCAGCCGCCACCACTCCGACAACATGACGGGGTTCCCGGCCCTGGCCCCCTGGCTGCGGCAGGGCTGCGTGTTCCGCGTGGCCGGACCCGGGGACATGACCGAGGTGGGCTTCATCTTCGTGCGCTGCCTGCCCGGCACGAGCGCGGCGCAGGCCCAGTTCTACCAGCTCAGCGAGGGCCCCTTCCAGCTCTGGCCGGACGTCGCTTTGACCGCCCTGCTCGCCAATCATCCGGGCGCCACCATGGCCTTCCGCCTGGACCACCGCGGCCGCAGCCTGGTCTACTGCCCAGCCAACGAACTGGAGGACCCGGATGACGTGCAGACCGACTTCAACGAGAAGATGGCGCGTTTCGCCCGCGGAGCCGATGTCCTGCTGCACGACGCCCGTTACAGCGACGAGGACTTCGCTCACCGGCCAGACCGCGGACCGGCCGGCGCGGCCCTGCC
Organism: Elusimicrobiota bacterium; assembly: GCA_026388095.1. Classification (NCBI taxonomy): domain Bacteria; kingdom Pseudomonadati; phylum Elusimicrobiota; species Elusimicrobiota bacterium. The sequence goes on from JAPLKL010000006.1 coordinate 19,834, forward strand.
CGCCGACCTGTCGACCGCGGGTGCGCAGGCGCGGCCGGGCCGGGAATTCCAAGGTCACAGCTGCCCGTCGCTCGCCGTCGACCTCGCCCTCAAGTCGGGAGCGCGCCGCCTGGTCCTGTTCCAGCTCGACGCTCGCTACGGCCCCGCGGAAGTGGACGGCATCGTGCGCGCCAGCCGCGACCGACTCAGGGAGAGCCGCTCCACGCTGCGGCTCGATGCGGCCGAAGCCGGGCAGGTCCTCGAGGTCTGAGAGTTCCCTGCCCCTTCGGGGGCCTCACTTGGCGGACGGCGAGGTGTTCCTGCTCCGCTGTTCTTTCGTGAAGGCCAGCCAGGGCGAGACCAGCTCGAAGGCGCCGTAGATCGTCGTGGCCACCGCCGCGATCAAGAGCGCCGTGGCGATGGGGATGCCCGAGAGCACGAAGCCGTACACGAAGGTCGACACGATGGCCGCGAGGATGCCGAGGAAGGACTCGGCGGCCAGGACCTTGTTCACCTGGCTGCCGGTGAAGGTCCCCATCTTCTTCTGGTTCACCCCGGAGACGATCATGGCGGCGAAGCTCGCCAGGAAGGTCTGCAGCCCGTAAAGGGGCAGGACCAGCCACATGGAGGGCACGGAGATCATCAGCCAGAACAGGGGGACCTGCAGGGCGGCGAGGATGTAGAGGGGGACGGTCATGGACTCCTCGCTCTTGAAGCCGAACCTGTTGAGGAGCTTGCGCGCGGGCTCCATGAGCATGGCGCCGACGATGCTGCCCAGGCTGGAGAAGACCACCAGGAGGCTGAAGAAGCCCATGGGCGTGCTGGTCATGCCCTTGAGGAACCAGCCCAGGACCGGGATATGCAGGGCCGCCCCGATCGTGGCCGGATTGGCCTTGATGAGGTTCTCCACGTACTCCGGCAGGACGTTGAAGATCAGCGGGTCGGAGAAGAGGGAGACGAGCAAGGACGTGATCATGGAGGTGCGCAGGAAGCGGTCCGAGAACACCAGCTTGACCCCGTCCTTGAGGGAGCTGGCCAGCTCCTTGAGCACTCCCTTGAGCCCCAGTTTCTCCCGGGCCGGCTCGGCCTGCGCCGAGGCGGTCGCCGTGGAGGATTTCTTCGCGAAGATCTTGACCGTGGCGTAGATGAGGCCGGCGATCCCGGTGCACAGCGCGTAGAAGCCGTAGATGACGGCCCCGCCGACCCCGGTCTTGCCCAGGAAATCTCCGACCATGGAGACCTGGCCGGCGATGGCCGGGCCGATGATGGCCACGGCTGAGGCGATGAAGGTCAGGATGGCGTTGGCCCGCACCCGCTCCGAGTCGCTGACGCTCGGGTCGCCCAGCATGCGGTTGACTCCCACGCTCTCCATGGTCACGGAGAGACCCTGGAAGAAGGACTGCACCGCGATGAAGCCCAGGAGGGTGTAGAGCGCGGCGCTCAGGCTGAAGACGCCGGAGGCGAAGAAGAGTCCCACGATGCCGCCCAGCACCGCGGAACGGACCCAGAAGGAGCGCGGCAGCCACTTGAGGCTGCCGTCGGTGTTGCGGGTGAACAGAGGGATGGTCGCGTAGCTGAAGGCCTGCGCCACCCAGTGCGCGATGCGCACCATGCTGCGGTTCTGGCGCACCAGGGCCTGGACGGCCTCGGAGTTGCCCGCGCGCGGGTCATTGTTCTCCTTCAGGGAGTTCTTGGTGAAGGCCGAGACCAGGTAGGGCAGGCCCACCATGTACATCTCGATGCCGAAGGTGTAGAAGATGTTGCCGACCACGTAGCGCCAGAAGGACTTGTTGCGCTCCGGGTCCTTGAAGACCTGTCCGAAAGAGCCCTTGGCCTCGGGAGCGGCGGCCGGGACCTCGGCCTGCGCTTGCGCCGGCTTCTCGCCGGAGGGCTGCAGCGTCGAACTGCGCGCGCCGCCGAGTTCGGGAGACTGCGTGGCCGAGACGGGATCGGCGACATCCTCCGCGCCCCGGGCGCGGCGCTCACCGGTCAGGACTCCGAACTGATTTTCGGCGGCGCTCTTGGAGCCGTCGGCGGAGGTCTTCTCCACCCCCTGCACAGCCTCGGCTGCGGCCTGGGCGGCCGGCTGGATCTTCTCCGCGCTCAGCGTGCGGACGGCCTCGGCGACCGGGACCTTGGTCTCGGCTGGCGCGGCCGAGACGACGGGAACTGCGGCCGCCGCCGGACCAAGAGCGGGCGCAGCCTGAGGAACGACTCCCGGAATGACGCGCAGGCCGGAAGCATCGACAGTCGGCACGGCGGAGAGGGAAGGACCCGAAAGGGGCTGCAGGGAGAGGCCGGAAAGCGATGCGGCGCCCGCAGTCAGGCGGGAGACCTGGAGGGAGGAGCCGACCGCGCTCGCCGCGTTGATGGGCAGGGCGCCGGTCTGGACCTGCACGGTCTGCACCGCAGCCAAGGCCGACTGCACGCTCAGGAGGTACGCCAGCAAGGAGGCGATGACCTTGAGGCCGCAGCGCGAGAGAGGTCTCATGTCAATGATTATATCCACAGGGCCTGCGCGGCAGCACGGCCCTTTGGTCTGAATCAGGCCGTTATTGGGCCTAGGCGGAGTTGGGTCCTTGGACCGGGAGACTTTAGGGGGTCACGCGCCAGGGCCGATAGTCGTCGTCCTTCTGCCGCTGGGAAGGTCCTTCCAGGAGCCGCTTGACCTCGCCGCGCAACTCTCCGAAGTCGAAAGGCTTGGTGATGTACGCGTTGGCGCCCAGGTCGAGCGCCTCGCGGGCCAGCTCCAGGTCGGCCTGCGCGGTCAGCATGAGCACCGGGATGCAGATGCAGCCGGCGCGCGCGCTGCGCAGGACCTCGATGCCCGTCATGCCGGGCATGGCGACGTCGAGGAGGAGCAGGTGCGGGCAGGACTCGGCCAGGGCGCGCAGGCATGACGGGCCGTCGCAGGCCTCGTGGATCTCATACTCCTTGCCCAACAGGAGCACCAGCCCCCGGCGCAGGTCCGGGTCGTCGTCCACGACCAGGATGCATTTCCTCTCCAGGGCCATATTCGCATTATACCACTAAACCCCGATGGCCGAACCCGGGGATGGCGCCGCCGGGGAAATTATGTAGAATGTCTGGCCATTTCAGGCAGGCCGCATACGGGCGGATAGCTCAGTTGGTAGAGCGCTGTGCTGATAACACAGAGGTACCGGGTTCGAATCCCGGTCCGCCCACCACTTTTTTCACCCCATGAGCGAGACCCCTCCGCAGATGAAGCCGGCGCCGGCCATGCCGCGCCACACCGAGATCGATCGCCGCATCCTGGAGTTCTGGAAGGAGCACCGCAGCTTCGAGGTCCTGCGCGAACTGCGCCAAGGCCGGCCCCCGTTCCGCTTCGTGGACGGTCCCATCACGGCCAACAACCCCATGGGCGTGCACCACGCCTGGGGCCGCACCCTCAAGGACGCCTTCATCCGCTACAAATCCATGCGCGGGCACTCCTGCCGCTACCAGAACGGCTTCGACTGCCAGGGCCTCTGGCTCGAGGTGGAGGTGGAGAAGGAGCTGGGCTTCAAGGGCAAGCCCGACATCGAGCGCTTCGGCATCGACAACTTCTCGCGCAAATGCCGGGAAAGAGTGGAGAAGTTCTCCCGCATCCAGGCCGAGCAATCCGTGCGCCTGGGCCAGTGGATGGACTGGGACCACTCCTATTATACGCACACGGACGGCAACATCCTGGGCATCTGGCACTTCCTCAAGCTCTGCAAACAGAACGGCTGGCTCACGCGCAAGGCTTTGCCCATGCCCTGGTGCCCGCGCTGCGGCACCAGTCTCTCCGAGCACGAGATGGCCGGCTCCCACAAGGACCTCCAGCACCTCTCGGTGTTCGTGCACCTGCCGCTCAAGGACGACCCCAAGAAACATCTCCTGCTCTGGACCACGACCCCTTGGACCCTTTCTTCTAATACGGCCGCGGCCGTCAACCCGGACCTGCAGTACTGCGAGGTCTCCTCGCCCAAGTGGCCGCACCGCCTCATCCTCTGCAAGGACGCTTTGGGAAAGCTCAAGTCCTACGCGCCCAAGGTGGAGCGCATGTTCCCCGGCAAGGAGCTGGTGGGGCTGCGCTACGAGACCTTCTTCCCTGAGTTCGAGCCGCAAAAGTCCGTGGACCACAAGGTGGTGCCGTGGGCCGAGGTGGACGCGGCCGAGGGCTCGGGCATCGTGCACATCGCCCCCGGCTGCGGCCGCGAGGACCACGAATTGGGGCTGGAGCAGAAGCTCGCCGCCATCTCTCCGGTCGATGACAACGGAGTCTTTTTACCCGGCTTCGGCTGGCTGACCGGCCGCACGGCCGGAGAGGTGGCCGACGACGTGGCCAAGGCGCTGGAGAAGGCCGGCAAGCTGCTCCGGGCCGAGATGTACACGCACCCCTACCCCGTGTGCTGGCGCTGCAAGAGCGAGGTCCTCTTCCGGCTGGTGGACGAATGGTTCATCAAGACCGCGGAGATTAAGCCCCGGCTCAAGAAGGCGGCGTCAGCCGTGCAGTGGATGCCCGAGCACCTGGGCAAGCTCATGAGCGACTGGCTAGAGAACATGGGCGACTGGTGCATCTCCCGCAAGCGCTTCTGGGGCATGCCTCTGCCTTTCTTCAGCTGCAAGGACTGCGGAGAGCTCACGGTGGTGGGTTCCCGCGAAGAGCTGCGCTCTTTGGCCGTGGACCCGGCCAAGGTGGACGCCCTGCCGGAGCTGCACAAGTCCTGGATAGACACGGTCCAGATCCGCTGCCCGAAGTGCGGCAAGAGCGTACCGCGCACCGTGGAGGTCGGCGACTGCTGGCTCGACGCGGGCATCGTGCCCTACTCGACCATGGGCTATTTCACGGACCGGCCCGCTTGGGAGAAGCAGTATCCCATAGAATGGGTCTGCGAGATGCGCGAGCAGGTCCGGCTCTGGTTCTACTCCATGCTCTTCATGGGCGTCACCATCAGCGACCGCGCCCCTTACGAGAAGGTCCTGGCCCACGAGCGGGTCATCTCGGAGGAGGGCAACAAGTTCTCCAAGACCGGCTACATGATCCATTTCGACGAAGCCGTGGACAAGCTGGGCGCCGACCCCATGCGCTACCTCTACTGCGGCCAGCCCGTGGCCCTGGACCTGCGCTTCGGCTTCAACCTGGGCGAGCTGGCGGGCCGCAAGCTCTGCGCCCTCTGGAACATCTACGTCTTCTTCGTGACCTACGCGCTGGTCGACAAGCCCGACCTCGCGGCCGAGGTGCCCGCCGACTCTCGCTCCGTGGCCGACCGTTGGCTTTTGGCGCGCACCCACGCCTTGCTCGCCGCGGCCACCGCAGCCTATGAAGGCTATGCCGTCAACGCGGTAGTGCGCGAAGTCGACGAGTACCTGGAAGACGTGTCCAATTGGTACGTGCGCATCAACCGCCGCCGGTTCTGGAGGAGCGGGGAGGCGGCTGACAAGGCCGCAGCCTACCAGGCCCTCCATGACGGACTCAAGACGCTGGTCGAGGTCCTGGCGCCCATCGTCCCTTTCATCACCGAGGAGATCTGGCAGAACGCGGTGCGCCCGCTGCTCCCCGGGGCCCCGGAGTCGGTCCACCATGCGGACTGGCCGGTCACCCCCGAGGGCTGGGCCGACGCCGGGCTCATCGCGCGCACCGCTTCGGTGCGCCGGGTCATCAGCATGGCTCTGCACTTGCGCGAAGCGGCAGGCGTCCGGGTGCGCCAGCCCCTGCGCGAGCTCCTGGTCAGAAGCTCGGAGGAGACCGCAGCGGCGCTGCGCGAGCAGCTTCCGGTCATCCTGGCCGAGATCAATATCAAGAACGTTCGCTTCATCCCGGACACGGACGCCCTCTTCGTGCCCCGGCTCGCGATCAACCTCCGCGCCGCGGGCCCGGTCCTGCGCGGGGACATGGGCAAGGTCAAGCAGCTCGTGGAGGGCGCATCCGCTTCCGAGATGGCGGCGATGGCGGCCAAGTTCGATGCCGGAGAGCCCTGCCGCGTCCCAGGTCACGACGGCGACCTGCCGCCCGCCATCTTCACGCGCGAGAAGGGCATGACGCCGGGCTTCCAGGTCGCGGAGGAGGGGGACCTCACCTTGGCCCTCGACACGCGCCTCGATGAAGCCTTGGAGCTCGAAGGCTTGGCGCGCGACGTGGTGCGCCATCTCCAGGTCCTGCGCAAAGACGCGGGTCTCGAAGTCACGCAGCGGGTGGAATTGGGATGGACGACGCCCAGCGCGAAGCTCAAGAAGGCCATCGCCGAGCACAAGGACCACATCGCCGAGGAACTCCTTGCGGTCAGGCTGCAGGAGGGGGACTTGCCCGGCGAGGCGGTGCGCAAGGACTTCGACATCAGCGGCCACCCGCTGACCGCGATGCTCAAGCCGGCCTCCAGGCAGTCCGTCGGCGCCTGACGGCTACTTGACCACGACGATCTTCTGGGTCTTGCTGCCGCCGGGGCCGGACATGTGCACGAGATAGACGCCGCTGGCCACCCGGTTGCCCGCGCCGTTGTTGCCGAACCAGTCCACGGAGCCCTTGCCTGCCGGGACGTCCCCGTCGAAGAGCGTGCCCACCAGCGTGCCGTTGAGAGTGTATAGCTTGATGGTCACGCGTCCCGCGGTCTGGACCTCGTATTTGACAGTGGCCTTCTCCCCCCGAAGCGGGTTGAAGATGTTGTTGTAGGCCGTGAGTTGTGCGCCCCCATCGGACGTCAGATTGATGGCGTTCGACAAGCCTAGAGAGACCGTGCTGCCCGTCACATTGTAGCCGAAGACTTCCAGATATATCGTCCCCACGGATGGGAAACGGCACGAGAACGTCACCGTGGATGAGCACTGCGTGAACGCCTTAGTGGTTTCGGTCGTGAGTTGCACCTGGCCTGTGATCATGCCCAACGCATTGACCATCGAGCCGGGCACAACGTTCAAGAAGGTGAAGGTGTTGCTGCTGATCGTATCGGGAATCACATTCCTGGCTTGATCGCGCAGTTGGGCGTAAGCGAAGGAGTAGTCCTGTTTCTGTGGCCAAGTGGTCACAACAACGGAGAATTTGATGATGTCATGGTCCATCGATGCATTGACCACGCTCCCCTCCAGAGCTCCGGAGCGAGGATAGTCGAAGGTCAGAGTGTAGGGAAGCAGGGAACTGACGCCGCTCTCGAAGCCGCCGGCCACCTGCAAGAAGAACTGTCCGGCCGACTCGTTCCTGTAGTTCAAGACCACGGTCGGCGCCGCCGAAGTGCAGTCACTCTGGTCGCAGAAGGCGAACTCTGAAGGCACCGTGACCACGGGCTTGTGCCGGAGGTCGTAGAGGGTCAGGCCGTAGCCCATGTAGTAGCCGTCGGAAGGCACGCTATGGACCGGCAGCTTCATGATGATCGAGATCTGTCCTGGCCCGGCCCCAAAGGTGTAGAAGTCCGTGTGCCCGGGCGGGGAGATCGTGCCGGTCACCACGGTGTAGGTGCTCACGTCCAAGGCGCTCTCGAAGCCCGTATGGAGCTCGTTGACTCCGCCCCCGAGCAACAGGCCGTGCGCGTTGAAGCGCGGGATGATCGAACTGTTCTGGACCGGACCGCCGCAGGCCGGGACGAGGCCCTGGCTGTCCACCCTCTTCAGGGCATCCAGGAATTCTTCGAAGCTCTCCGGGAAGAACTGCAAGGCCTGGAAGACCAGCCCGTCCGCGCAGGCCTGGCCGACCGACGGGTTCAAGCGCGCGATCTGGTCGGCGCGGATGTCCCAAAGTGCCTGGCTGAAGAAGATGCTGTCCGCATGGATCTCTCCGTTCCAAGCCTGGTCCAAGTAACCGTTGACCGGGAGAGGATTGCAGGCGGTGCCCGAACACAACTTCGAGCACTTTCCGTTGGCCCACGATTTTGCCGGGTTGCGGCAGTCCAGTTCGCGCAGGGGCGCCTCGGGATAGTTGTAGTAGGCGCCAATGGAGGAGTCGTCGAGGGAGGTCGCCGCGAAGTAGTCCGCCAGCCCTTCGGAGATGGCGCCGGCCTGTCCGAAGTTCTGGATCGACCAGATTTTCTCCACTACATAGTGGGTGTATTCGTGGCGCGGGACAGTGGCGTCGTCCGTGAGCGAGTCGGACGGAGTCTGGCCCCCGATGGAGGTATCCCCAAAGTTGAGGTTGTCATAGTCCGGATTGTAGAATGGGTCGCTGACGTTGGGCCCCAGGAGCGCGATGGCGTCGACCGGATGGCTGTTGATGTCAGCGGCCCCATCCTTGTTCACCGCGTATTGCTGAATGTAGCCGGCGCCGTAGGGGGTCCCCGCCGGGATGCCGGAGTTGAAGAAATCGTGCATCAGGTTGAGGTGGTAGAACAGGCTGATCTCGCTGCGCATGCCTTCCAAGGCCGTGCCCGTGCTCCATACGAGGTCGCTCACGCCGGAGACGCCCGGGTTGGGCAGGACCATGTAGCTGGAAAGGCTCACGTCGTAGCCGTACTGCCCCCCCGGCTGATCGTTCGACTTGAGCCGCAGGTAGTAGGAGTCGCCGGCCACGGCCGCGCCCCTGAAGGCGCCGCGGTTGCCGAAGAAGGTTCCCACGGGATTGCCGGCGGGGTCCAGCACCGCCAGCTCGTCGTCGTCGATGACCGCGCTCGCCTCGTTGATGGCCCCGCCCACGGTCCCGACCTCGAATTTGTCGAAGATGGGAAGCACCTTGACCACCTTATGGTTGCTGGGGTGCGTGGGGTCGGAGTCCGTGACGGTGACTGTGGATATCAGGGTGACGCTGCCGGGATAGGGGTGCGGCGACGAGACCGGGGTGCTCCCGGTGTACCAGAGGCCACCGCCGTTGTCATAGTGGACGCTGGGACCCCGGAAATTAGAGACGTTGACGTAGGGCCCCTGCAGCTGGGTGAACATCGCGCCCTGCTTGGTGCTGCAGTAGTGGCCGTCGCCGTAACCGCCGGTGGCCGGGTCGTCGTAATAGGTCTCGGCCGAGGTGCTGGCGTCGACCACGTAGACGTACTGGTGGCGGAAAGGCCGGACCTGCAGAGCGCCGCGGAGAGGGTCCACGTCGTAGACCTGGCCGGAGACAGTCCCCGTGCTCAGGCATCCCAGGGTAAAGAAGCGCAGGTCGTTGTAGCGAAAAAGCACCGCGCCGCTATGCGCGTCGATGTAGTAGCGCCAGAGCGCGGACTTGTCGCGCGCGGTGAACTTCCAGGCCAGACGCGCCTGGCCCGAGTTCTCGTCCGGGAAGACCACCAAAGCGGCGCGGCTGGAAGGGGCCACCCCCGCGTCCCGGCGCACCGCGGCCGCGGCTTGCGCGGCCGTCAAGGTCGGGACGATGTCCACGGCCAAGTCCGGCTCGAAGCGCGAGTGCACGCCGGTCACCGCGCCGCGCGCGTCGAGATGGACCTTGACCCGGGCGAACTCCACGGGCAGGCCCCGATAGGTCTGGCGGTAGAGGACATGGTGCTGCCCGCCGCCCGAGACGACCCGCTCCACGGCCAAGGCCGCCGGGTCGACGCCGAGCATCCCGCGCTGTTCCGCCAGGAACGCGGCCGCCGCCTCTTGAGGCCGTCCCGGATGGGGCCCCGAGGCGCCTTCCACCAGGGCGGAGGGCATGCCGGTGCGTCCGTCGAACCGGATCTTCCAGCGGCCGCCGTGGGCTTGGTTGAAGGAGTCGAAGGCGCTGCGGGACCGGACGGAAGGGTCCCGCCGCCGGGGCCGGGAGAACTGGTCGAGTCCGAAGCGCTTGGCGTCCGCGCGGGCGACGGCGGAGCCCCGGACGGCGTAGGCTTGGCGCGGGACCAGGCCGGCCGTCGCCAACAGGGCGGCGCCCGCAAAGGTCCGGATGGCGTGCCTTAGGTGCTGACCGCGCCGCATGACGTCACTAGGTTAGGACAATCCGTTTACAGAAATGTTACGTTCCCGGAAGGAAGACACGGAGAGGGAGGGATTCGAACCCTCGGTACCAGGATTACCCAGTACAACGGTTTAGCAAACCGTCGGTTTCAGCCGCTCACCCACCTCTCCAAGATCGGGGCGACGCCTTATTCTCCTATTTTTGTCGGCCTTCCGCAACCCGGCCCCAGGTAGCGCAGGGCCAGCAGCGTGATGTCGTCGGCGTGATCGCCCTGGGAGAACCGGTCCACGTCCTTGAGCAGGCCGAGCACCATGTCCTTGGGCGGGAGCTCACGCGCCTGCTTCAGGTACTCGAGCATCCGCTCTTCGCCGAAGAACGAGCCGTCCGGTGCCATGCCCTCGGTCACGCCGTCGGTGTAGAGGAACAGGCCGTCGCCCGGCCTCAGAGTCAGCGTCGCCTCCTCGTAAGCCGCCCCGGGGCGGACCCCGACGGCCGTCCCGTGGCCGCCCTCCAGGAAAGACATCTCCTCGCCTCGGCGCAGGAGCAGAGGGGGGTTGTGCCCGCCGTTGGAGTAGCGCAGCATCCCGGTCTTGATGTCCAGGACGGCGAAGAAGGTCGTCACGAACATCATCTGATCGTTGCCCTCGCTGAGATTGTCGTTGACCCGGGCCAGGATGGCCGCCGGCGAGAGCGTGGCGCCGGCCACGCTCTTGAGCAAGGTCTTGGTGATGGCCAGGAACAAGGAGGCAGGCACGCCCTTGCCGGACACGTCGCCGATGGTGAAGCAGAACTGCCCGCCCTCCATCAAGTAGAAGTCATAGAGGTCGCCGCCGACCTCGCGCGCCGGGTCCAGGACCGCGTGCATCTCGATCTCCGGGAAGTCCGGCAGCGGGGGGAATATCTTGGGCAGCGTGCTCATCTGGATGTCGCGGGCGATGGAGAGCTCGCTCTCGATGCGCTGCTTGGCCGCGGTGGTCTCGGTGAGCTTGCGGATGTAGTCCTTGAGGGAGTCGCGCATCCTGCGGAAGGAGTCCGTCAACTGGCCCACCTCGTCCCGGGATAGCGCCTGGGGCAAGTCCACGTCGAGGTTGCCCCCGGCCATGGCCTCAGTGGCCCGCGCCATGGCCGTGAGCGGCTGCGTCACCGAGCGGCACTCCGAGGCCACGAACAGCACGAGGATGAGCAGCGCGCCTGTGCCCACCAGGACGGTGATCCAGCTCAGCCGCCGCAGGTCGGAGAGCAACTCCCGGTCAGGGAACACCACCCCCAGCGACCAGCCCGCGATGCCGATGGGCGCGAAGAACATATGGGCGGGCTCGTCGGTGCCGACGCGCCGGTAGGGCCTGAAGCCCATCTCGCCGCCGATCATCCTCCTGCCGATCTCCCGCAGGACCGGGTCGCCGCGGCCCTCGGCCAGGCTGAAGATGGTCTCGTTCATGATGAGCTGCTTGCGGTGGTGGGTGACGAAGGTGCCGTTCTGGGATATCAGGAAGGCGTCGCCCGTCCGGAGCACCTTGATGGAGGAGACCAGCTTCGTCAGCCAGTCCAAGGAGATGTCCACCCCCACGACGCCGACGAAGCGGCGCTCCCCTGCGACCCGGCGGTAGAAGGGCACGGAGTAGCTCGTCATCAGGATGTCGCCGCCGCCCACGTCGAAATAGGGCTCGCTCCAGGCCGGGCGCCCCAGCTCCTTGGGGATCTGGAAGAAGTCCTCGTAGAAGTATTGGTAGGTGGGGCTGCCCAGCACCGCGTACCTGAGCTTCCCGTTCATCCGGTGGTAGGCGGGGCAAAAGTAGAGGTGCTTTTGGTCGAAGGCATGCGGCGCGAAGGCGATCCAGAACCCATAGATGTCGGGGTTGGTCTGGGCCGCCTGCTTGAGCAGGCGCTGCATCGTCTCCTGACCGACAGGGGCGTCGTCCAGATAATCGGCCAGGCCCTCCGGGACCTTCTGGATCGGCCCCAGGATGGAGCGCACCTGATGGACCGTGCTCATGGTCAGCTGCCGGGCGTATCGCTCCGTGTCCTGCAGCATCAGCCGGCTCGTGAACCGGTAGAAGAAGCCGAAGACCACCGCAAAGACGACGGTGCTCGTGGCGCAGACGAGCACGATGAGCTTAAAGGCGATCGACTTATCGCGCATCGCGCTCCGCGCAGGGCGCTAAGAAGGAATCGAATGCGGGCGCCGCCTGGATCAGGCCTCCGTCCACGAGCACCTGGGCGGTCCGGGCGTAGTCCTCCGGCTTGAGCCGGCCGGTCAGGACGCGGCTGCTGCGGTCCTGGAAGAGTTCGCGCATCTGATCGAGCATCCAGCGCTGGTGGATCAGGTCGGCCGGGATGTGCGCCGCGCGCATGCGCTGCAGGACGACCTCCAAGGCCTCATCCTGATGGGAGAAGGCGTAGTCCCAGCCTTCCAGGCTGGCCATGGCGAAGGCGCAGGCGCGCGCCGGGTCCTTGCGGTAGGTCGCCTCCAGGGCGTAGATTCCGTCCTCGGGGGAATTCAGGCCGTACTCGTCGAACCGGAAGACGCTCAGCTCCCGGGGCTCGAGGCCGGAATTGAGCATGGTGTGGTACTCATTGTAGATCATGGCCGAAGCCAGGTCCACGCCTCCACGCAGGAACAGGTTCACGGAATGGGACTGCCGGACCTCCCGCACGCTGACCCCGTACTTCTTGAAGAAAGCCCGGGGCAGAATCTGGAAGCTCTCCCAGAGGCCGACCTTCTTGCCCTTCATGTCCGCCGGCTTGCCGATGCCCGAGGACTTCATGGCGACCAGGACCAGCGCGGAGTATTGGCTGGTCTGCGCCAGATTGACCAGCCGCACCCCGTGCGCCCGCAGGCGGATGGCCTCCGAAAGCCAGAGCGTGCCGAAATCCGCCTTCCTCTCGCGCAGCAGTGCGTCGGCGGGCATGTCCGGGCCCCCTTGGAGGATGGTCACGTCCAATCCGCGCTTCCGGTAGAAGCCCTTGGCCTCGGCCATGTAGTAGCCCGCGAACTGAGCCTGCGGGCTCCACAAGGGCGCATAGACCATCGGGCGCGGCGTTGGCGCGGCGCTAGCGCAGCCGGACCACAGCGCCAGCGCCAGGCCGATGGTCGTCATGCCCCGGGAGTGCGCCGGAATTCGAGCCGCAGGACGTTGCGGCCGGGCCGGCGTTCGTAGCTGACGCGATCCGTGACCTTCTTTATCAGGAAGACGCCGAGACCGCCGATGGGACGATCCTCGAGGGGGACCGTAAGATCGGGATCGGCCCGGGCGGTCATGTCGAAAGGCCTGCCGTCGTCCGCGATCTCCACGGCGAGGATGCCGTCGTCCGCGAGACAGGAGAGTCCGATGGCGGCCGGCCCCTCTGGTCCGGCGTATTTGCAGATATTGGTGACCGCCTCCTCCACGGCCAGCTCGACGCAGCCGATCTTCTGGGGATCCAGGCCCTCGGCGCGCGCGGCGCCGGACACCACGGCGATGAATTTCGGGAGGTTTTCGAGGAGGGCCGGCGACTCAAGCCGCGCGATGCTGCGCATTGGGATGGCCAGCCTATTGGATCGTGAGACAGACCTCCAGCCCCGCGATCTTGAAGACCTTCTTGACCTCCGGAGCCACATTGGCCATGATGAAGCGCTCCTGGCCGACCGTCTGGGCCGCGCGCAGGCAGATGCGCAAGAACGACGAGGAAACGTAGCCCACCCCGGACAGGTCGAAGGTCACCGGAGTTTTCGCCTGGGAGACCTCCTCGTCAATCCGGGTGGCGTGCTGCTCGCAGGCCAGAGTATCCATCCGTTCGGGGAAAGTACAGACCAGACGGCCGTCGACCGTGGCGATGTTGAACATGGCGTTGCCTCCGCGTGCGTTATCGCGGTCCGAGTATAGCATATCCCTCTGGAGCGCTCCCGCGGCCCGTTCAACGGCGGCGCTTGGCGCCTTTCCTCGCGGGCCTGGACCCGGCGAAGAAGATCGAGAGCTCCTCCAGACTGGCCAGACGCCGGCAAGGAGGCAGGGCCTCCAGGAAGGTCTCTCCGTAGCGCTTGTGCAGGATGCGCGAATCCAGGATGACCACCGCGCCGCGGTCGCAGCCGCTGCGGATCAAGCGGCCGAATCCCTGGCGCAGCTTCATGACCGCGCGGGGGAGGCTCCAGCACTCGAAATAGGAGCGGCCGAAGGACTCGTGCCAGCGCCTGCGCGCCTCTTCCAAGGGCGAGGCGAAATTGGGGAAAGGGAGCTTGGCCAGGATCACGCAGGAGAGGGCCGCTCCGGGGACGTCCACGCCCTGCCAGAAGGTGTCCACTCCCAGCAGCACGGCGTCGCCGGCTGAGATGAAGTCGTTCAAGAGCGCCTCGTTGCCGGAGACGCCCTGGACCCACAAGGGCCGGCCCTTGATCCGGCCTTTCATGAGACCATGGACCCGGCGCAGCATCTTCCAACTCGAGAACAGGATGAAGACCCCTCCGGGGATGCTGGGGATGATATCGCGGCAGCGCCGCGCCACCGCCGCCGCGTAGGCCGTCTCGTCGGACGGGTCGGGGCCGTCATCGAGTATGAGCAGAGCAGCCTGGCTGCGGAAATCGAAAGGGGAATCCAGCGCCAGTTCCCGCGCGCCCGCCATGCCGACCTGCGCCTTGAACTCTCCCAAGCCCCGGCCCCAGGAGAGCGTGGCGGAAGTCATCACCACCGGGACTGCCGGCCCCAGGAGCTTATCGGAGAGCGGCTGCGACACGTCGAGCGGCACGGCGCGGAGTTCGAAGCCGAAGCGGCGGGGGGCGCGGCCGGTCTGCGGCCGGTCCGGCTGGCCCAAGGGGAACCACTCCACCCAGCGCGCGGTGTCGAGCGATCCGACCCCGAGAAGCTCGCGGAGGTCCTGGCGCAAGGCCGCCGCCCGGGCCTGCAGGGCATGGGCCTCGGACTCGTCTTCAGGGTCCGGGCATCTCCGCCGGACCTCGGCCAGACCTCGTTCCAGGCCGGCCAAAGAGGGGGGCTCAGATGCCTCTTCCGAGGAGCCCTCCAGCAGCCTGCCCCCGGGCTCCGCTACGCGTTCCGAGAAGCCGTGCCGGAAGGCGACCGCCCTGAGGAACTGCGGCCCCTCCTCGGCGCAGAGCCCGGCGCAGCGCAGCGCCTCGGCCCAGGACCCGTCGGCATCTCCGCCTTGGGCCGCGCTGCGGCCGGCCAAGGCCGCAGTCTCCTCGGCCAGGCGCAGGAAGCGGCCCGGGGTCACGGCCGTGCCGAAATGACCGGCCGCGACATCCGCGAGGGTGTGCGCTTCGTCCACGACCAGGGCATCGCTCGGGGGCAGCCGTGCGGCCGAAAGCAGCAAGGAGTGGTTGATGACCAGGACCTGCGCCTTCTCGGCGCGCTCCCGGTCGCAGCGGTAGAGGCAACGGCCGCATTGTGCGGGGCGCCTGCGGCCCTGCCCCAGGCAAAGCTCCGGATCCCGGCAGATCCGGCGCCAGAGACCCTCCGGCACGAGGTTGGGCAGGCGCGTGCGCTGGCCCGTCTCCGCCGTCCTGGCCCAGGCGGACAGCTCCTGCAGAACGATTGCCGTGGAGTCCGAGAAGGATTCGGGGGACTGGACCAGCCTTTCGAGCCGGCGCACGCAGAGATAGTTGTCGGCGCCCATGAGCATGGCGTAGCTCAGGCGATGGCCCAGGCGCCTGAGGACGCGCGCGACGGTGGGCAGTTCGCGCGATAGGACCTGCTCCTGCAGCGCGCGCGTGTGAGTCGAGACCTGGAGGCGCCTGCCCCCGGACATCGCCCACAGGGCTCCGGGAAGCAGGTAGGCCAGGGACTTGCCCACGCCCGTGCCCGCCTCGACTACGAGACCGCCGCCCCGCTCGAGAGTCTCCAGGACCGCCGCGGCCATGCGGGCCTGCTGCGGCCGGAACTCATAATCAGGATCTTCCATGGCCAGAGGTCCTTCCGGCGAGAAGAGTTCCGCGGTAGTCATGAGGGGCGCAGGGTGCCAGCCGCGTTCACAGCAGTAGCTTGAGCTTCAAGACGAGCGCGCGCGTCTGGGGCCAGAAGAAGAATGGCACCAGGTTCAGGAGGCCCCAGAGCAACAGGAACCGCCAGACCTTCTGCTTTCCATAACGCTCGCGCAGACCCGTGAAGCCGGCCCCAGCCAGCCACAACAGCAGCGGGGCGTAAAGCTGCCGGAACCGCGAGTCGGCGCCGCCGAAAACGATGAAGACCGCCGGCCATGAAACGGTCAGCAGCAACAGCGGCCATAGGACCCTCTCCCGGCGCGCGCTCCAGAAAGCGAAGACCCAGAGCGGCAGCCACAACATGAACGTGAGCTCGTAGCCGGGCAGGAAAGGATAGAACTGGGAGACCAAGTTGAACAGCATCGCCTCACAGAGCTTGGCACGGGGGGCGGATCGGATGGCCTGCAGAGCATAGGCCCGGTAGAAGCGCTCGCGGGCGAGTTCGTCGCTCGGAGACTGCGCCGGCCGCGCCCCAAGGTCCAGCTTGAGATGTTCGTGCATGGTCCGGGGCAGGGCGGCCCACAGGCTGAAGCCCGCCCCCGTCGTACCTGGAACGAATGCGCCGAGGGCCGCCCGGTTGCGCAGGCCCCAACCCAGCATCGTCAGGGCCAGAGCGCCAGCCACGATGAGCGAATGGAGCGGCCGCCAGCCGGGTCGGGTCCGCGGGCCCAAAAGCGCGATAGCGAGCGCGGCCAGGGCGCCTTCCGGCCGCACGAGGTAGAGCGCCGCGCCGGCGCCGGCGATGCCTAGGACCCACCGGCGCTGACACCGCCAACGCAGCCAGAGGGCGAAAAGGGCGGCCAGCATGAAGGCGAAGAACACCTCGGTCAGCAGCCGGCCGCAGGGATAGAACAGGCCGTAATAGAAGACGGACGCCCAACCTGCCAGCAAGGCCCCCTCCGCAGGGAGCCAGGCCAAGCCCCCCCAGAAGATGAGCACACAGGTCGCCGCTCCGACGAGTATCTGCGCGAGCTGTGCGGCCATGATCGCAGGGCCTACGGCCAGGAAGACCGCGGCCAGGAAAGCAGGATATAAAGGCATACGCAGAGCCCGGTATCCGGCGTCATCATGGAATGAGTGGTCCGCCGCCAAATGGACCGCGCTTTGATAGTAGAAGGTGGCGTCGCCGCGCACTTCGCCGGGACCCAACGAGGTCCGAGCCGTCCCCGCGGCCCTCAAGACGACGGCGGCCAGAAAAATCGCCAGTCCGTGTCTTAGGGTTCTCATGCGGCCGGACGGATCGTGACTCTCATGCAAGGCTGGAAGAGCGCGCAGATTATAGCGCATTCTTGACGCTCCAGGGCAGACCTGCTACTCTCTCCGTTGAGGATGGACACAGGACCAGCGCAGACGACGCATCGCCTATGGCTCTGCGCGCGCTATCTGCCGGAGACGGCGCGCCTGCTGGGCACCCGTTACCGCGCCCTTTTCCTCTCCTACGCCCCGCGCACCCGGCCCGAAGGCGATGCGGCCACCGTAGCTGACGCCCTGGCCTTCGCCGATTTCATGCTGGGCCAGCAAAGGATCGCCCTGCTGGCGCCGGAGCTCTCGGCCCTGCGCCGAGACGCTCGGCACCTGCAGCGGCGCTACCGACTATTGCGGCGCGGGGAGGCCGTGACGGCGGTCCCCAAAGGGAAGCTGCGGCGCTGGCTAGGGCTGTGACTTGAATTTGTAACACTTTTTCACTAATCTTCTCTGCGGATGAGGTTGCCCTTGCGTTCGACGCTCGCCCTGCTCGCACTGCTCTTCACCCTGCCCTGCCGCGCCAGCGACCAGGCCGGGGCGCGGCGGTCTTATGACGAAGCGCTGGCGGCGTTCCTCAACGGGAACTTTCACGCGGCGTTGTCTTCCGCCAACGAGGCCCTCAGGCGAGACTCCGGCTCTGGTGTGGCTTTCAGCCTGCGGGCGCGGATCTGGTACGTGCTAGGCGACCGGAGGCGCATGCAGGAGGACTGCGAGTCCGCCCTCTCCAGGCTGCGCGGCTCGGCGTCGGACGCGGACAGCCTGACTGCGCGTGGCTCGGCGCTGCTGCTCAAGGGCGACGTGGAGCAGGCGTTGACCAGCTTCAACACCGCCTTGCAGGCCAAGAGACCGTCCGCGGAGGCTTTCGCAGCCCGAGCCCGGGCCTGGCGCGCCAAAGGCGACTTCGCGGCCGAGGCCAATGACCTCACCGCCGCCCTCAAGGTCGCGAGGGTGAGCCTCTACTTCCACAACCGGGCCCACGCCTATTACGACCTGGGCCAGTACGACAAGGCCATCGCGGACTTGACCGCGGCGCTTAAGGACAACAAGAGTTCCCACCTGTCCTTCGGCCTGCTGGGCACGGTCATCGCCCGCAGCGGCGACGCGGCGCGCGCGCTCAAGGCCTACAATAAGGCCATCACTTTGGACCCGCAGTACGTCTACGCCTACCTGGGGCGGGCGGCGCTGCGCCTCTCCCGCGGGGAGGACGCGGCCGCGTTCCAGGATTTCGGCGAGGCCATCCGGATCACCCCCCGTGAATTCTCTCCCTGGTTCAACCGGGCCGAAGCCTACTGGCGGCGGGGAGACCAAGACAACGCCCTGGCCGACTACCGCAAAGTCCTGGCCACGGATCTACCGGACGCCCGTTACGCCCTCATTGTGGGAGACCGCTTCACCCAGCGGCAACTCTGGCGGGAAGCCATCGAGGCCTATTCCCGCGCCGCAGAGCTGAGCGCGACCGCCGCGCCGCTGGTGCGTCGCTCCGCCGCCTGGGAGGGGCTCAAGGACTCTCGCAAGGCGATGGCCGACCTCAACGCGGCCGTTCGGGTCGAGCCGGCTTCGGCCTCGGCCTGGACCGCCCGCGGCCTGCTGGGCCTGCAACTCGGCCGCTGGGACCAGGCCTTGGAGGACCTCACCCGCGCGGTCAGGCTCGATCCCAAGGCCGCCAAGGTCCGGGTGGCGCGGGGGAGCTTCTACGCCCGCACGGGCAAAGCTCAACTGGCCCTGGAAGACTTCAACGCCGCCATCGCCGCCGATCCCAACCAGGCGGAGGCCTACAACAACCGCGGCGCACTCTACGCCAACGCCTTCAACGACACCGACAAGGCGCTCAACGACATCGTCTCCGCGGTGGTCCTGTCGCCGCAGAACGCCGGCTACCAGTTCAACCTGGGCATCATGCGCCAGCGGGCCCGGCACTACCACAAGGCCCTGGAAGCCCTAGAAGCCGCCCTCAGCTTGAAAGGGCCGGTGGCCCCCATCATGCAGGCCCGCGCCGAGATCCGCGCCCAGCTCGGAGAGCATGCCGCAGCGCTGCGCGACATCCAGATATCCCTGGAGAAGGACCCCCGCAATCCCGCCATCTACGACAGCCTGGGCCTCATCCGTCTGGCGGCGCACGACTACGAAGCCGCGATCCGCGACCTCAACCAGGCTCTGCATATCTCCAAGAAATTCGTCCCAGCGCTCGTGCACCGCGGCACGGCCTACGGGGCGCTGGGCACGCTCAAGGACGCCTACGACGATTTCGACCGCGCCGCAGACCTGGATGCGATGTCCAAAGAAGCCTGGACCGGCCTTTGCACGGTCAAGCGGCTGCGCCAGGATAACGCGGGCGCCGTGCGGGACTGCACCCGGGCTTTGGGATTGGAGCAGAGCTACGGACCCGCTTTTCTGCAAAGAGGGCTCGCATACCTCCATCTGAAGGACGCCAACCGCGCCATCTCCGACCTCAACACCGCCTACCAGCTCGGCGTGCGCCGCGCCGAGGGCCTGCTGGCCCAGTCCTACGCCCATGCGCTGGCCAGGCAATATCGGGAAGCTCACCGGACCTACCTCGCCGCCATGGCTCTCGATCCCAACGCCAGGACCTACCAGGCCGGGTTCGGGGCCCCCCGCGGGGACAGCGACGACTTCTTCACCGCCGTCTCGGATATCGATGCGCTCACTTCGTCGGACGCCACCGATCCCTACGTCTTCGTCGTGCGCGGCGACGCGCTGCACAACGCGGGCCATTACGACAAAGCCATCGTGGAATTCACCAAGGCCATGGAGCTCGACGCCAACGTCCCCGAGGCCTACATCGGCCGCGGCAACTGCCTCTTCGCCCAGGAATCCTACGACGCGGCGCAGCAGGACTTCCTGCGGGCCATCGAGCTCGACCCGAAGGACGCGAGCTCGCGCCTGCGCCTGGCCACGCTGTTGACGGTACGCCGCAGCTACAAACCGGCGATGGCGGCGATCTCGGCAGCGCTCAAGATCGACCCGAAGAACTCGGAAGCCTTCCTGCGCGCCGGCAACGTCTACTACTTCCAGGGCGCCTACCAGAAAGCCCTGGAAAACTACGAAGTCGCGGCGAAGTACGATGTGAACTCGGCCGCCGCCTGCAACGGCGTCGGGATGGGCTATTTCGCCCTGCACAAGTATCCCGAGGCCCTGGAGAACTTCAGCCGGGCCGTTTCCCTAGGCGCCACCTGCGACCGCTACTATCGCAACCGCGCCTCGACCTACTCCAACCTCAAACAGTTCCGGAACGCAGCCGCGGAGTTCCGAAGCGCGAGTCTCGTCAATACGGACCCCGGGCTGGTGGAAGAATACCAGAGACTCATCAAGGACGCCGAGGCCCAGGTCAGCGGCAGCGGAGCGTGACGGTCCGCGGTCCCCATTTGCTAAGATAGCGGCGTGGATATCCCGGCCCTCTTCGCCCGGCGGGAGCCGGTCTTCTCCTTCGAATTCTTCCTGCCCAAGGCTCCGGAAGACACGGACGCATTCCTGGCCAAGGTCCAGGCCCTCAAGGCCCTCGCGCCCGCCTTCGTGACCTTGACCTACGGGGCGGGCGGCTCGGCCCGGGAGCGCACTATCGATGTGGTCGGCCGCATGCAGCGGGAGGTCGGCATCGAGACCGTCTGCCACCTGACCGGCATCACGCACACCCGAGCCGAGATGTTCCGGAACCTCGAGCGCATCGAGGCGGCGGGCATCCGGCACATCATGGCCCTGCGCGGCGACCAGCCCAAGGACTGGGCCGGCGCCTTGCCCGGAGACTTTCCGCACGCGGTGGACCTGGTGCGTTTCATCCGGCAGTCGGGAGGCTTCAGCATGGCCGTGGCCGGCTACCCCGAGACCCATCCTGAGGCGGGCAGCCGGGACGAGGACCTCCGGAACCTCGCGTCCAAGGTGCGCGCCGGCGCGGACTGGGTGGTCACGCAGCTGTTCTTCGACAACCGGCACTACTTCGACTTCGTGGCCGCGGCCCGCCGCTCCGGCATCACCGTTCCCATCGTCCCCGGTCTCATGCCCGTGACAGGATACTCCCAGCTCAAGCGCTTCACCACGCTCTGCGGAGCCTCCATCCCGCCCCGGATGGCCGCGGACCTCGAGCTCATCCAAGGCGACTCCGAGGCCGTGGCCCGCTACGGCATTGACTGGGCCACGCGGCAGTGCCGGGAACTGTTGGACCGCGGCGCGCCCGGCATCCATTTCTACACGCTCAACCGCTCCCACTCCACGACGGAAATCTTGGGAGCCCTGCGTAAAGTCGCATGAAACGGAGCGCGTCGGCATTGCCGACGCGCCCCCGGCGCCCCCCTCGCAGGGGGGCGCCGGTTCCGTTAGGGGTGACCCTGCTGTTGCTGTTCTGCCTCAGGCCGGCCTCAGCCTGGAGCCAATCCGCCTCCACCCAGCCGGTAGTCGCCGAAATCCGGGTCGCTGAGCGCCTCGACGTTTTCGACCCCCGGGTCCCGGGCGAAGCCTGGTGGGGCTTCCAGATCGCCAACAAAATTCACGTCACGACCCGCGAACGGATCATCCGCCAGGAGATCCTGCTCCGACCGGGCGACCCCTGGGACGAACTCAAGGCCCTGGAATCCGAGCGCAACCTGCGCGCCCTGGGCTCGTTCCGCTGGGCCATGGTCACGGCCGTGCCGCGGCCGGACGGCAAAGTCGACGTCCTGGCCAAGGCCCAGGATTCCTGGACCACCATACCGAACCTCTCCATCGGGACCGAAGGGGGCCAGAACTTCTTCGCCTACGGCATCCAGGAGAACAACCTCTTCGGGTACAACAAATCCGTCTCCCTCCTGCACTACCAGAACGGGCCCACGGTGCGCAACGATCTGCGCTACACGGACCCCCGGTTGTTAGCCACCCGTTTGCGCCTCTCGGCCCTGGCGGCCAGGACCAGCCATGGAGATTCCACCGGCCTGGACCTGGCGCGGCCTTTCTATGCCCTGGATACGCCCTACGCCTACGGAGCGGGATGGACGCGGCTCATCGACGAGGACACGCTCTATCGGAGCGGCCAGAACTACTCCCAGTTCCTGGAATACACCCGGAGCTTCATGCTCAGCGCGGGCCGGCGCCTGGGCAGCGGCGAGGCTCTGACCCAGCGCCTGGAGGCGGGCTGGCTCTACAGCAAGAGCCGCTTCGACTCCGAACCAGGGACTCTGGCCGGCACCATGCCGCCGGACCGCGAGCTCTCCGGGCCCACCTTGGGCTACTCTTGGATCCAGCCCCGCTACATCAAGGAGACCTATGTCGACCGGATGGAGCGCGTCGAAGACTACAACCTGGGCAACGAGCTGAGCTTCCTGGGCGGCTATGCCGGCACGCACCTGCAGTCGGACCGGGAGCGCTGGATATTCAACGCCACGGACCAGCAGGGCTTGAGCCTCGGCGAGGGCCGCTTCGCCCTGGCCCAGGTCGGCGCGGCCGGCCGCGTGGCGGGGGGGGACTGGGAGAACGCACTGCTCTTCACCAATCTCGACCTGTTCTGGAAGTCGGAGCGCCCCGTCCTCAACACGTGGGTGGCGCATCTGGAGGGCGCGACGGTGCGCCGGATGGACAAAGAGAACCAGGTCGTCCTGGGCGGGGACACTGGACTGCGCGGCTATGAGAATAACGCCTTCACCGGCGCCAAGGCCTTTCTGGCCAACGTCGAGAACCGATTCTTCGCTCCCGGGGAATACCTGCATCTGGTGCGCGTGGGCGGCGCGGTCTTCTTCGACTCCGGCGCGGTGGCCCCGGAGGGGGCGGGGCTCTCCCTGCGGAGCTTCAAATCGGACGTGGGCATGGGGCTGAGGCTGGCCTCGACGCGGTCGCGCTCCGGCGGAGTCCTGCGCGTGGACCTGGCCTACGCCCTGGACCAAGGCCCGGGGCCGAGCCGCTGGGTGGTGTCCATCCGCGGGGGGCAGGCCTTTTCCATATTCAACAGCGCGACCCGGCGACTGCGCCGGCCGCCCACCTCCCGCCTCGACGAGGTCGCGCCGCCCGGCTTTCCGGATCCGCGCTGAACGGCGGGCTCAGGGAGCCGCCGCCTCCTTGCGCACGCGGTCTCCCACCCTCACGATCCCGGTCTGGATGACGCGGGCGTAGAGACCGCGCAGCCGTTGGGCCCGCCCGTCGGGGGACTTGGTCAGGTCGTTGGCTGGTTTGCCGTAGTGGCGTTCGAACTTGCTGCAGCCGGTATGCGGGTGGGCGGTGACCTCGATCACCACCTGGCCGACGCGCAACCGCGTGCCCGCGGGGAGGTTCTCCTCGTGGAGGTCGAGATCGACGACCAGATTGTCTCCGGATAGATCTCCACGCCCGTTCCCCCCAGAGATGGCGGCCAGGAACCGCGCGTTGATGAGCGAGACCTGCGCCGAGGGGTCCGCGTCGGGTCCGAGACTCCAACGGTCGCCCCCAACGCCGCTCTCCGGGCTGAGGGCCGCCTCAGACAAGACCCGGCGCTCCTCGCCGGGCAGGCGCAGGACGATGCGCTCCAGCACGCCCCCGTCCTTTGGGCTGCTGCCAGCCAGTTCCAGGAGTCGGCGCATTTCCATCGGCCTCCATTATAGGAAAAGGCGAACCGGCCCGGCAAAGAAGTAGAATGGACCTTGCCCATGGAGACGATCGACGCGGTCATCGTAGGCGCCGGAGTCGTGGGCTTGGCCACGGCCGCGCGTCTGGCCCGGTCCGACAACAACGTCGTCGTCCTCGAGCGCCACAGTCGCCACGGCCTGGAGACCTCGTCGCGGAACAGCGAGGTGATCCACGCCGGCCTCTACTACCCGCCGGGCAGCCTCAAGGCCCGGTTCTGCGTCGCCGGCCGCCGCAAGCTCTATGAGATCGGCGAACGGCACGGAGTGTTCTGCCGCCGCACCGGAAAGCTTCTCGTCGCCTGCGCCCCTGAAGAGGTTAAGAAGCTCGAGAGCCTCCGCGCCCAAGGGCGAGCCAACGGCCTCGTAGGCCTCGAGCTGGTGGAAAAAGCCGACATCCCCGGCTTGGCGCCCGGGGTGAGCGCCATCGCCGGCCTTTGGTCCCCCGAGACCGGCATCGTTGACACCGAAGAGCTCATGCGCTACTTCCTGCTCAAAGCCCAGGAGGCCGGAGCCATCTTCCTGTGGGACTCCGAGCTGACCTGCGTCTCACGCGCAGGCGGCTGCTACCGTCTGGGCGTCAAGGGAATGGCCGATCCCATTTTAGCCCGCTGCGTCGTCAATGCGGCGGGCCTGGCCTCCGACCGCGTGGCCGGCCTCGCCGGTCTCGACTGCGATGCCGCAGGCTGCCGGCTCCATTGGTTCAAAGGCGAATACTTCAGCCTGCGCCGGGCGCTGCCCATCAGGCCCCTGGTCTATCCCGTCCCCGCGGAGCACGGCCTCGGCATCCACCTCACGGTGGACCGGCAGGGCCGCCACCGCCTCGGGCCGAACGCTTTCGCGGTGGATGCCCTGGATTACGACGTGGACCCCGGCCACCGCGGCTCATTCTTCGAGGCGGCCTCCCGCTATCTGCCGGACCTCAAGCCCGAGGACCTCGCCCCGGGCACGGCCGGCATCCGGCCCAAGCTCTCCACGGACGGCTCCTTCCGCGATTTCTTCATCGCCGAGCAATCCGGCCGCGGCCTGCCCGGCTGGGTCGACCTCATCGGGATCGATTCGCCGGGCCTCACCGGCAGCCCGGCCATCGCCGACTTCGTGGCCAATTTGCTAGAATGGCCCGCTTGAAGAAAATAGCGTTCCTGATTCCACTTTTCAGCCTTTGCTCCTGCAGCCTAAACTCCTTGGCCCTGCGCTCGACCGCGGAGTTCCTCGACCGCGGCGTCGCGGCCTATTACGACGAATCCGACCCTCAACTCGCCCGGGAGGCCATGGTCTCCCAGCTCAAGTTCGTCGAAGGTCTGCTGCAGAGCGCGCCCAAGAATCCTCGCCTCAACCGCCTGGCCGCGGAAGGCTTCGGGAGCTACACTTTCCTCTTCATAGAGGACTCGCAGCCGGAGCGGGCCAAGGGCTTCTATCTCCGGGGCCGCGACTATGCGCTCAGGGGCCTCAGCGCCCGGCCGGTTCTGGCGAATCTTTCCGCCATGCTGCCCGACGACTTGGATAAGGCGCTCAAGAGGGCGGGCAAGGCCGACGCCCCAGACCTCTTCTGGGCGGCCTTCTGTTGGTCCGGGTTCATCAACTTATCCAGGGACTCTCCCGATGCCGTGGCCGAGCTCCCCAAGGCCGTGGCGCTCATGAAGCGTTCGCACGAGCTGGACCCGGACTACGACTTCGCCGGTTCCGACATGTTCTTCGGCGTGTACTTCGCCTCGCGGCCCAAACTGCTGGGCGGCGACACGAAGAAGGCCCAAGAACATTTCAAGTGGGCCGAA
This sequence comes from Elusimicrobiota bacterium, assembly GCA_026388095.1. Taxonomy (NCBI): domain Bacteria; kingdom Pseudomonadati; phylum Elusimicrobiota; species Elusimicrobiota bacterium. The sequence continues at coordinate 45,163 of JAPLKL010000006.1, forward strand.
CGCCTCACGGAAGGGAAATACCTCATGGTCTACTTGCTGGAGGCCAAGACCTTGGCCGTGGCCTTGCAGGACCGCGCGCTCTTCGAGAGCCTCCTCGCCAAGGTCAAGGAATCCCCGGCCGGCCGCCTGCCCCAAGCCAGGCTCGCCGACGAGGTGGCCAAGCTCAAGGCCGCTGCCCTCATGGAGAGGATCGATGACCTGTTCTAGTCTTTTCCTAGCCCTGTCTTTGGCCCTGCCGAGCTCGGCCCCCGCAGCCGAACCCCAGGTCATCATCAAGTTCGCGACCTTGGCGCCGGACGGCTCCACATGGATGAAGGTCATGAACGACCTCAATGCGGAGCTCCAGGCCAAGACCGCGGGCCGGGTCAAGTTCAAGTTCTATGCGGGGGGGGTCCAGGGCGACGAGACCGACGTGGTCAAGAAGATCCGCATCGGGCAGATCCAGGCCGCGGGCTTCACGGGCGTGGGCCTGGGCCAGATCGCTCCCGCGGTGCGCATACTCGACGCCCCCTGGCTCTTCCACGACAACGCCGAGGCTGATATCATCCGCCAGGCCTTCGCCAAGGACCTCACTGCCGCCGTCGAGAAGGGGGGGTATGTCCTTCTGGGATGGACCGAACTGGGCTGGGTCTACGTGTTCAGCCGCAGCCCCGTCAACTCCCCGGAGGACATGCAGAGAGCCAAGATGTGGGTCTGGGAGGGCGATCCCATCGCCCAGGCCGCCTACAAAGCCCTGGGCGTCACCCCGCGGCCGCTCTCCGTCGTGGATGTCATGTCGTCCCTGGAGACCGGGATGGTCGACGGCGTCTACGGCCCCCCGATGGGAGTGACCGCGCTGCAGTGGTTCCGCCGGACCAAATTCATCTACAACGTGCCGATAGCGGACTCCATGGGCGCGGTGCTCCTGTCCCGCAAGGCCTTCGACGCCATCCCCGAGTCCGACCGCAAGGTCCTGCTCGAGGTCGGCGCACGGCACCTCAAGCGCCTGGGCCAGCTCTCGCGCCGGGAGAACGAGGACGCCCTGGCCGCTCTGCAGAAGCAGGGCCTGACCCTTTCGGCCAAGGCCGCCCCCGAGATGATGAAGCGCTACGAGGAACTGGGCCGGCTGGCCCGGCGGGAGCTGGTCGGCACGCTCTACCCGGCGGAGCTCCTCGACCGGGTCGAGAAGGCGCTCGCCGACCTGCGGGCCAAAAGCGGTGGCAAGACTAAAAAAGGCTGAGTCCGTCCTGCTCGGTCTGGAGAGCATCGCCCTCGTGGGCATATTGCTCTTCCTGGTGGCGATGTCCTTCCTCCAGGTGGTCCTGCGCCAGTTCTTCGGCGGCGGCATCCTCTGGTGCGACACCTTGCTGCGCCACCTGGTCCTCTGGGTCGGGTTCCTGGGCGCTGCGCGCGCCGCCGCCGAGGAGAAGCATTTCGCTTTCGAAGCCGTGACCGAGCACCTGCCCGCCCGGCTCCACGGCGCGGCCGCCGCGCTGGCGCGCCTGTGCGCCGCGGCCGTGGCCCTGCTCCTGGCCAAGGCCTCCTGGGCCTTCATGCTCGAGGAGCGCTCCGCTGGCGCGCCCCTGTTCACGGCCGGAGGGCTCGGGGTCCCGGGCTGGCCCTTCGCCGCCATCGTGCCCATCGGGTTCCTGCTGGTCGCCGTCCACGCCGGGCTGCGCCTCTGGGTGGAGAAGGTCCCCGAGGAAGGCAGGACCCCGTGATCTGGGCCATCACCGCGGCCGTGCTCGTGTTGGCCTTCCTGGGTGCGCCCATCTTCGCCCTGATGGGAGGGCTGGCCCTGTGGCTCTTCCAAAGCGCCGGGATCGCCTCGACCGCGGTCATCATCGAGCTCTATCGCCTCGCCACTTTGCCCTCTTTGATCGCCATCCCGCTGTTCACCTTCGCGGGCTACGCGCTGGCGGAGTCCGGCGCCCCCAAGCGCTTGGTGGCCTTGGCTGAGGCCCTCTTCAGCTGGCTGCCCGGCGGCGTGGCCATGTCCGCGCTGCTGGCCACCGCCCTCTTCACCGCCTTCACCGGAGCCTCCGGCGTGACCATCATCGCTTTGGGCGGGCTCATCTATCCGCTGCTGCGGCGCCAGGGCTACCCAGAGGACTTCTCCTTGGGCCTGGTGACCACGACCGGCAGTCTGGGGCTCCTCTTCCCGCCGAGCCTGCCCATCATCCTCTACGCCCTCGTGGGCAAGGTCTCCATCGACCGGCTCTTCGCGGCCGCGGCCGTGCCTGGACTGGTCCTGCTCGCTATTCTCGGCGGCTACGCCATGCTCGTGGCCGCCCGCCACGGTGTGCCCCGCGTGCCCTTCTCGCTGGCGACGGCGCTGCAGGCCGCGCGCGCAGCGGCCTGGGAGATACCGCTGCCCTTCCTCATCATCGGCGGCATCTACAGCGGCAAGTTCACCGCCTCCGAGGCCGCCGCCATCATGGCCTTCTATGTGGTGGCCGTCGAAGTCCTGGTCTACGGGGACCTGAGCTGGCGCGACCTGCCCCGGGTCGTGCGCCGCAGCATGATGCTGGTCGGCGCCATCCTCATCGTCCTGGGTACGGCCCTGGGCCTGACCAACTATCTCATCGATGCCGAGGTCCCGGCGCGCATCTTCGGATTCCTCAGGCTCCACCTGCACAGCCAGTGGGCCTTCCTCGCCTGTCTCAACGTCTTCCTCCTCGTGGTCAACATGGTGGAGATATTCTCGGCCATCATCATCGTGGTGCCCATCATCGTGCCCGTGGCCCTGCAGTACGGCATCGACCCCATCCATCTGGGGACCCTATTCTTGCTCAACCTCGAGATCGGCTACATGACGCCGCCTTTGGGCCTCAACCTTTTCCTGTCGAGCCGGCGCTTCGACAAGCGTCTGCCCGCCCTCTACCGGGCGACCATGCCGTTCTGGGCCGTGCTCCTCGTCGCCCTGGCCCTGGTCACCTATCTGCCGCGCCTGAGCCTCTGGCTCCCCGACCTCCTGAGGATACTATGAAACCATCGACGCGCAGCAGCGACCTGAAGCCTGAAGAGAAGCGGCGCCTCCTAGACCGAATCGAGTCTTCGCCGGCCTACCGCAAAGCCTACGAAGACGCGGAGTTCATGCAGCGCCGGGAACTCCGGCCCATCCGCCTGCAGTTGGAGCTGCTCAAGCCGGAAATGGTGCTGGCCGAGAACAAGATCAAGTCCACGGTCGTCGTGTTCGGTTCGGCGCGGGTGATGCCGCCCGAGCAGGCCAGCCGGGAACTGTCCCAGGCGCAAGCCAAGGCCAAAGCCGAACCCAGCGACTACGAACTGGCGCAGGACGTCAACCGGGCCCAGATGAAGGTCGAGTTCTCCCGCTACTACGAGGAGGCCCGCCGCTTCGCGGCCATCATCTCCCAGGCTCAGCAGTCCGACAAGCGCCTGGAGTTCGTCATCGTGACCGGAGGCGGCCCCGGCATCATGGAGGCGGCCAACCGCGGCGCCTATGAGACCGACTGCCGCTCCATCGGCCTCAACATCACCCTGCCGCACGAGCAAGACCCCAACCCGTTCATCACGCCGGAGCTTTCTTTCCAGTTCCACTACTTCGCGCTGCGCAAGATGCACTTCATGATGCGGGCCAAGGCCATGGTGGCGTTCCCCGGCGGCTTCGGGACCCTCGACGAACTCTTCGAGACCCTGACCCTCGTGCAGACCGGCAAGAAACGGCCCATCCCCATCGTGCTCTTCGGCCGCGAGTTCTGGAAACGAGTCATCGACTTCGACTATCTGGCCGAGACAGGGATGATCCACTGGGAGGACACCCGATTGGTGGCCATCGTCGAGAAAGCCGAGGAAGGCTGGGCCCACATCCGCAATTTCTGGAAGGAGCACCGCTCCAGCGGCCGCATGCCGTGATGCCATGGTAGCCTCCGGCCTGGTGGCTCTCGCGCTCATGGCCGGCTCGCCCTCGGCCTGGGCGGGCGACGATTTTCTGGCGCTGGTGCGCAAAGCCCGAGGCCGCCAGGAGCCCGAGGAGCGCGTCGAGTATTTCTCGCGCGCGATCGCGGCCTGGACGCCCGGCCACGGCAGCGGCCTGCTGGCTTCGTGCTACTTCGGCCGCGGCGAGGCCCGCTACCAGACCGGCGATTTCGCCCAGGCTCTGCCCGACCTGGCCAAATCCTTGGAGGGGGACCTCAACAACGCGCGGGCGGTGTTCCTGCGCGGGAGGATACTCCTGCATCAGACGCTCCTGGAACCTGAGCCTTCGGCCCGTTCCGCCGCTCAGGCGGAGCAGGCTCTGGCTGATTACGCCGCGGTCAAGCCGGAGGATGTCGAAGGCCTCCTCGCTCTGGGCCGCGCGCAGGTCCTGGCCGGCCACCTCGCCGCAGCCCAAGGCGTTTTCGGCCGGGCGCGCAAGCTCGTCCCCTCCGATCCCCGTCCCGGCCTCGGGCTCGGCCGGGCTTTCCTGGCCGCGCGGGAATTCAGCCGCGCGCGCGAGACCCTCGACGACGCCGATGCCCTGGCCCGCGGCCGCGAGGCCGATGTCTTGACGGAGCGCGCCAAGTGCCGGCGGGCGCAGGGGGATGAACTCGGGGCGCTCGCGGACTACGACCGGGCCCTGCCCCGGCATGAAGACCTCCTCCTGGACCTGTCCCGCTCACATGCGCCTGCCGCGGACATCGAAGAGCGCGAGGCCGACGCCGGCCGCGCCTATTACGGCCGCGGACGCATCCGCGAGTCGCGCGGCGACGCGCCCGGGGCTTTGGCCGATTATGAGGCCGGCTGCCGGCACGGCATCGAGGCCTGCTGCCGCAAGGCCAAGGAGTTCTCCGCGGTCAAGCCGCGGCAGCCCGAGACCCGGCCCGCCCCGGCCAAGCCGCCCAGGAAACCCAAGCGCCGCGAGCTGCCGAACCCGTCCAGCGACCCCGGGGACCGCCTATACGGCTCCTAAGCCGGCGCGTCTGCGCTCCTCGCCCATTTGATATAATCGCTCTGCTTGAAGAGCCACCTGTTGCTAGCGGCGCTGGCCATGGTCTGCGCCCCTGCGGCGCACGCCGTCCTGCCCGAGACAGACAAGCTGATCCTGCAAGGTCTCGATGCGGCCTACAGCCTGGACTTCGAGCGTTCCGCCTCCCTTTTCACCGAGGCAGGCCGCTTGGAGCCGGAACATCCGGTCGGGCCTTTCTTCCTCGCCTCGCTGCAGTGGCTCCAGTACTCCCAGAACGCCGACGTCCCCGGGACGGTCGACTCGCTCGAGCCGAAATTCAACCAGATCATGGACCAAGCCCTGGACCGTGCCCGGAAGATGTACGCGAAAAAGCACGACGACGCCGAAGCGAACTTCTACCTGGGAGCCATCTACGGGATGAAGGGGCGCTGGTTCCTGCTGAAGTACAAATGGATCCGGGCGGCCCGCTACGGCTTCAAGGGCTATAAATACTTGAAGCGGGCAGTCGAACTCGATCCCGAGTGCTACGATGCCTACCTGGGGATGGGCATGTACGACTATTACTCGGACACCCTGCCGACCGTCGTGAAGTTCGCGGCCAACATGATCGTCCGCGGAGACAAGCGGCGGGGGCTGCGCTACATCCAGATGACGATGGAGAAGGGCCATTACAGCGTCACGGAGGCGAAGATCTTCCTGGTCGGAATCCTGTCCGTCTACGAGAAGCAGCCGGACAAGGCCCTGCAAATGGTCCAGGAGCTGCGCCTCCACAATCCTGGAAACCTTTTCTTTGTCCTGATGGAGATGGGGCCCCGGATCATCCTCCGAGACTGGAACGGGGCCATAGCCTTCGGGGAGTTCCTGGCCCCCCGGGTCCGCGAACTCCCCTACACGAAGCCGCACACCAGCCTCTTCGACCTCTATCTGGGGGAGGCCTACCTGGGGGCCAAGGATTACCTCAAAGCGACCGACATATTCAACCGCTGCATCGAGGCTGCCCCCGAACCCAGGAAGGCGACGGTCACCCACTGTCATCTGCGCCGGGCCCAGACTTTGGACCTCCTGGGTCGGCGGACGGAAGCCGTCCTGGACTACACGTTCGTCAAGGAGCGCCCCGATTTCTTCGACTCGCAGGACAAGGCCAAGCGGGGCCTGAAGGCGGCCGCCACATACGAAGAGGTCCTCCGTCAACTCCAGCAGTGATGCCTTCGGTCCTTAGGGGAGTCGCGCGCTCCGGCAGGCAAAAGCCCAAGACACGTCTTGAAAATTTAATGTCCGCACGGTATGCTTTGGGCGTATGGCCGAAGCGGACCCCTACCAGGTTTGGCTCGATGATTACAAGCGCGAGATCGATGCCTTAGCCGCCAAGCCCCTCGCGCCCAGCCGGGAAGCGGGCCGCCGCGCCCAGGCCGCATTCTCTTCCTGGTGGCAGTCAGAATTGGGATCTCCTGCGGCGCCGCCGATCGCGGAGCCGGCCGCCCCGCCCGGACCGGGATCCTTCGACCGCTTCGAAGCCATGGCCCAGGAGAAGGCTTCTTTGAAGTCGGAACTCGGACTGGCCAGACAGGAGAACGGACAACTGCGCCAGCGTCAAGAGGAATCGCGGGCGGCCCGGGAGGAGTTGGAAGCCGAGCTCCTGCGCCTGAAGGACACCCATGACCGCGCCCTGGCGAGCCTCCAGGAGAAGGTCCGCCTTCTGGAAGACCGTATCCAGGCGCAGCGCCGGGACAAGGCCAACGCGGAGAAGGCGTTCGAGCGCTTGGAGGTCCGCGGCCAGGCTCTGGACGCGGACCTGCGCCAAGCCGCGACGGAGAGCGCCGCGGCCGAGCGGGACGCTCTGGAGGCGCGCCGCCACCTCGCAGAAGCAGAACCCGAGTTGCAGCGCCTCAAGCAGGAATGGGCCGCCGCGCAGGCGACGATCACGGAGCTGCGGCGCCAAGCCTCGTCCTATCAGGAGCGGGTGGTCGATTTCCAGGAGCACACCGGCTCCGACTTGGCGCTGCTGCGACAGGAGCTGCGCGAATTCCTCATCAAGGTCAAGCGGCTCATCGACGAGGCTGCAGGCAGGCAGACCTAGAATCCCTTTCGCGACGCAGCGCGTCGCGAAACCGGCCGGCCCCCATCTGAGGGGGGCCGGCCGTTCCGTTGGGGGATGGCCTTCCTTTATAATTAGCACTCCAACAAACCGATTGACAGCTTTGGCAGTGTCATGCTAAAATAGCAGACGACAACGCCGAGTGCTAGTTATGACACTCGCCGATCAACAGACTGATATCCGGAGGTAACGCAACATGGCCGAAGCGACGCTGAGCAAAGTAAAGATCCAGCCCTTGGGCGACCGCGTGCTGGTCAAGCCGGTCGAAGCGAAGGAAATCAAACGGGGGGGAATCATCATCCCCGACACCGCCAAGGAAAAGCCCCAGGAAGGAGAGGTGGTCGCGGTGGGTAAAGGCAAGATGACCGAGGAAGGCAAGGTCCTGCCCATGGACGTCAAGCCCGGCGACCGCATCCTTTACGGCAAATACTCGGGCAACGAGATCAAGATCGACGATGTCGAACACCTGATCATGCATCAGGACGACATCCTCGGCATCCTCAAGTAGCTATCCTAATTATATAGGCAAGAAGAGAGGGAAACACCAACATGGCAAAACAAATCGCTTACTCGGATGAGGCGCGCAGGCACCTCAAAAACGGCGTGGAGAAGCTGGCCAACGCCACCAAGATCACCCTCGGCCCCCGCGGCCGCTCCGTGATCCTGGAGAAGAAATTCGGCTCCCCGTCCGTTCTGGACGACGGCGTCACCATCGCCAAGGACATCGAACTGGAGAATCCCTTCGAGAACATGGGCGCCCAGCTCGCCCGCGAAGTCGCCTCCAAGACCAACGACGTGGCCGGCGACGGCACCACCACAGCCATCGTCCTGACGCAGTCCCTGCTGGTCGAGGGCATCAAGAACATCACGGCCGGCGCCAACGCCAAGGCCATCGAGCGGGGCATGCACAAGGCCCTCGAGATGGTGGTCAAGGAGCTCAAGAAGAACACCAAGCCGGTCAAGACCAAGGAAGAGAAGGCCCAGGTGGCCACCATCTCCTCCAACGACCGGGTCATCGGCGACCTCATCGCCCAGGCCATGGAGAAGGTCGGGCACGAGGGCCTCATCACCGTCGAGGAAGGCAAGTCCGCCGAGACCACCCTCGAAGTGGTGGAAGGCATGCAGTTCGACCGGGGCTACATCTCGCCCTACTTCATCACCGACTCCGAGCGCATGGAGACGGTCCTGGAGAACCCGGCCATCCTCATCTCAGACAAGAAGGTGTCCTCCATGCAGGACCTCCTGCCCATCCTCGAGAAGGTCGTGCAGTCCGGGAAGGCCTTCGTGCTCATCGCCGAGGACGTGGACGGCGAGGCCCTGGCCACCCTCGTGGTCAACAAGCTGCGCGGGACCATCAAGGCCGTGGCCGTTAAGGCCCCGGGCTTCGGCGACCGGCGCAAGGAGATGCTCCAGGACATCGCGGTCCTGACCAACGGCCAGGTCATCAGCGAGGAACTCGGCCACAAGCTCGAGAAGATCGGCATGGACATGCTGGGCTCGGCCAAGCGCGTGGTCATCGACAAGGAGAACACCACCATCATCAACGGCGGCGGCGACAAGTCCGAGATCAAGAAGCGCGCCGAGTCCATCCGCAAGCAGATCGAGGAGACCACCTCCGACTATGACAAGGAGAAGCTCCAGGAGCGGCTGGCCAAGCTCTCCGGCGGCGTGGCGGTCATCAACGTCGGAGCGGCCACCGAGACCGAGATGAAGGCCAAGAAGGCCAAGGTCGAGGACGCCTCCAACGCGACTCGCGCGGGCGTGGAAGAAGGAATGATCGCCGGCGGTGGCGTGGCGCTCCTGCGCGCGGCCTCGGTCCTGGACAAGTTCGCGGGCGTAGACGACGACGAGACCACGGGCGGAGAGATCGTGCGCCGGGCCCTGCAATCCCCCATCCGCCAGATCGCGGAGAATTCCGGCCTGGAGGGCTCCGTGGTGGTACAGAAGGTCCTCACCTCGACCCAGAACGTCGGGCTCAACGCCGACAACGGGGAGTACGTGGACCTCTTCAAGGCCGGGATCGTCGACCCCCTCAAGGTCACGCGCACGGCCCTGGAGAACGCGGTATCCTTGGTCGGGACCATCCTGACCACCGAAGTCCTGGTCGCGGACATCCCGGAGAAGAAGGAATCCATGCCGGGAGGCCCCCACGGCCACGGCGGTGACATGTACTAAGCCGCACCAGGCCGGCGCCGTCAGCCGGCCTTGCGTCCGCGCCCCCGGTCCGACAGGACCGGGGGCGCCTCATTCCCGGTCTCCGCCCCGATCGTTTTTCCAGGACGATTCTGTGGTATAATATACATCTCGTTGATCCTTGACAACTTAACCAAAATACGCTACAGCATCCACGCCGCGGCGCAAAGGTCCGGCCGAGACCCAGGCCGAGTAGGCCTTGTGGTCGTGACCAAGTACGCGACCACGCAGCAGGTCCGCGAGGTCATCGCCTCCGGCATGGTTTCCGAGATCGGCGAGAGCAGGGTCCAGACCGCCGAGGCGAAGCGTTGCGAACTGGGAGAGCTTGCGGAGCGGGTCCGCTGGCGGCTCATCGGGCATCTGCAGACCAACAAGGCCCGCAAGGCCGCGCAGGTCTTCGACGCCGTGGATTCGGTGGACAGCCCGCATGTGGCGCAAGCCCTGGAGAAGGCCTTGGCCCCGGCTGGGAAGACCTTGCCGGTCTTGGTGCAGGTCAAGCTCACGGACCGCGACACCCAAGGGGGGGTCGCCCCGGAAGCCCTGGAGAGCCTCCTGCAAGAGCTCAGAGCGTATCCGCATCTGGAAGTCCGCGGCCTGATGACCATCGCGCCGCAGGCGGGGACTCCGGAGGATGTCCGGCCGCATTTCCGGCGCATGCGCGGTTGGTTCGACAGATTTTTCGCAGGCCGGCCCGAGGCGCAGTTGTCCATGGGCATGAGTAGCGATTACGAAGTGGCCGTAGAGGAAGGTTCCACGCTAGTCCGGTTGGGTTCGGTCGTTTTCGGTCAATAGACCATCGTAGAGGGAGGGTACTGCATGATCGTCAAAGTCCGTGTCATCCCAAACGCAGAGGACAACGAGGTGGTCAGCCGCATCGGGAGCGTTCTTCGGGTGAAGGTCACGGCCCCGGCCATAGACGAGAAGGCGAACGCGACGCTCAAGAATTACCTGGCTGAGTTCTTCGAAGTCCCGTCCCGGCGGGTCAACATCCTGCGCGGCGCCAACGGCCGCGAGAAGACCGTGGAGATCGTGGGCCGGACCGAAGAGCAGCTCAAACGGGTGATGGAGTCCATCCCGTAAGCGCGCCCGCGCTCACGAGATAGCGATTCGATAGACACCCGCGCGCATGGGGCCGCAGGCCCCTGCCGCGGGTGTCTTCGTTTTTGCTATAAATGAAAACACCATGAAGCCATTCCCGGTGCAGGACCCCATCGCGCACATCGCCTGGAAAGGCGACCGCCTGCTCGTCCTCGACCAGAGGCACCTGCCTCGCCGCATCCGCTATGTGACCTGCCGCACGGCGGACGAAGTCGCCCGAGCCATCCGCTCCATGGTCCTGCGCGGGGCGCCCCTGATCGGGGTCGCCGCCGCCTACGGGATGGTCTTGTCCGCGCGGCGGGGCAGCGCGGCGCTCAGGCGCGCGGGACGGCTCTTGCGCCGCGCCCGGCCCACGGCCGTCAACCTCATGCACGGGATCGACGCCATGCTCGCCGCCGGCGAGGGCGTCGCCGAGCATCGTCTGGCACCCGTCTTGGAGGAAGCGGCCGTCGCCTTCCACCGCGAGGACATCGCGGGCAACCGGCGCATGGCCGTCCTGGGAGCTTCCTTGCTCAAGAGGGGCTCCCGCATCATCACCCACTGCAACGCCGGGGCCCTGGCCACCGCGGGGCTGGGCACCGCGGTCGGCGTCATCCGCTACGCGCATCACTTGGGCAAAGTCTCCCAGGTCTATCCATGCGAGACCCGGCCCTACCTCCAGGGTAGCCGCCTCACCTTGTGGGAGCTCATGCAGTCGCGCGTGCCCGCCGCCCTCATCACCGACAACATGGCCGCGCACGTCATGAAGACCTGCGGCATCGACGCCGTGATCGTGGGCTCGGACCGCATCGCGGCCAACGCAGACGTGTGCAACAAGATCGGGACCTACGGCCTGGCCATACTGGCCCGACATCACGGCATCCCGTTCTACGTGGTGGCGCCCACCACCACCGTGGACCTGGCCACGCCGGACGGCTCGCGCATCCCCATCGAGGAGAGGAGCGCCGCCGAGGTCCTCAAGATCTTCGGCCACCCCATCGCACCCCGGGGAGCCCAGGCCCGCCATTTCGCTTTCGACGTGACCCCGCACCAGTTGGTCACCGCCATCGTCACGGAGCGGGGCATCGTGAGCCCGGCCAACGGGCGCAACCTCAAGCAAGTGGTAGGATAAGCCCATGCCAGAAGCCTCCCAGTTCCGAGTCCTATTCGTGACCGTGCCCGACGCCAAGCTGGCCGACGTCATCGCGGGCGGCTTGGTGGACCGTAAATTGGCGGCTTGCGTCAACATCATCCCCGGCGTCACATCCGTCTACCGGTGGGAAGACAAGATCCAGAAGGACTCCGAGGTGCTACTGCTCATCAAGACCCGGACCGGAGCCCTCGATGAAGTGACGCAGTTCATCAAGGAGAAGCACACGGCCGAGGTCCCGGAGATCATCAGCCTCCCGATCACCGAGGGCAACCCATCCTATCTGGAATGGCTCGGGGCCAATACGATCTTCACCCGCAAGGTGGAAGACACCCCGTTCCCCTATTAGTGCACGGCTTGAAGGGCGCCACCCTCATCCTCGCCTCCGCCTCCCCGCGCCGCCGCGTCCTGCTGCGGCGGCTGCGCCTGCCGTTCCGCATCCTGCCCAGCCATGTCAGCGAGGAGACCCGCGAGAAGAATCCGCGCCTCCTGGTCGTCGAACTGGCCCTGCGCAAGGCTCGCGACGTAGCCCGCCGCCATCCTGAGGCCAGGGTCCTGGGCGCAGACACCATCGTGGTCTGCCGGGGCGAGATCATCGGCAAGCCCCTGGACATGGCCGATGCTCGGCGCATCCTGGAACTCCTCAACGGCCGTTGGCAGGAGGTCTACACCGGGGTAGCCGTTGTCTGGGAGGGGGGACAGAGGTCCTTGTCCCGGGCCGTGAAGAGCCGGGTCCTGGCACGGCGCCTGAGCTCAGCGCAGCTCTCGCGTCTGGCGGGCAAGCATCACGACAAGGCCGGCGCCTACGCGGTGCAGGACCAGGACGATCCGTTCATCGAACGCATCGAAGGCGACTACGGCAACGTGGTGGGGTTGCCTCTCGACGCAACCCGCAGACTGTTGGAGAGGTCCGGCGCCTACGCCGACTTGCCCTTGGCCAGAGGCAGGCTGAAGTAGAAACGGGCGCCGTGGGGAGAGGCGTCCTCGACCCCGATCGTGCCGCCGTGCCGCTGGACCGCCTTGAGGCAGAGCGCCAGCCCCAGGCCCACGTTGCCCACGTGGCGCTTCATGTCCTTCTGGAAGAACTTCTTGAAGATCTCCGGCCGCGCTTCCGGCGGGATCCCCGGGCCCCCGTCCGAGACCTCCACCCGCCCCTGACCGTCCTGGACCCGCACGGAGATGGTGATCGCGCCATGGGCCGGGGTATGCTCGACCGCGTTGTGCACCAGGTTGTCGAGCACCCGGCGCAGGAGGGCCGCGTCGCCTAGGGCCACGGCTCTGGTCCCGGCGGGGATGTCGACGACGAGTTTCTGCTTGCGGTCCGCCGTGATCAGTCCAAAATCCTTCCCGGCCACGGCGGCCATGGCCGCCAGGTCCACGGGCTGCTGCTCGCGCAGACCCTCGACCTCCTCCATGCGCGCCAGTTGCAGGACGTCATCGACCATGCGCCGCAGCCGGTCGGTGGACATGTCCAGAAGCTCTAGCGTGCGTTTGCAGCCCGCCCCCGCCTTGGACTCCGCGAGCTGCTCTTGAAGCAGAGTGACGCCGGAGCGCACCACGGTCAACGGGGTCTTGAGGTCGTGCACGAGCATCGCCGATAGCTCGCGCTTCTCCAGTTCCAGCTCGCGCCGCCGCCGCGTCTCCTCCTTGAGGATGCCCCCGAGGCGGTTGAAGGCGGCCACCAGGCGAGCGGCCTCGTCGCCCGCGTCGTCCACGCGCAGGGGCCGGAACCGCTCGGGGTCCTTGGGCAGAGCCTCGAAGCGGGGCACCAGCCGTTCGATGCGCCAGCCGAACCACGCGCCCATGAGCCAAGCCGTGATGGTGACGCCCAACAGGGCCGTCACGCCCCCCTGTACGGCGCTCGCACCGATGGCGGCTAGGCGGCTTTCCAAATCGGCGGTATGGAACCCCAACAGGACCGTACCCGGCCCGCGGGCCCCTAGCGGCACCCCCGTCTGCACGTCATAGATCCCGTCCGGGACCAGGCGGATGGGGACACCAGGATGCGGTTGGCGGGACAGCCAGCGGGGGTCATCCACGCGGCGCAGCACAGGCCGGCCCCGTCGGTCCCTCACCTCGACGGCCGCGATGCCGGCCTGCCGGATCATGGCCGCCAAGTCGCCGTCGAGCTCGTGGTAGCGGCCGGCCCGCGCCTGCGCGGAGACCAGCGCCCGCACGGCCACCAAGGTGTCATCCGCCATGTTCTCGGCTCGGGAATAGGCCTCCCGGCGGATGACGCGGACATGGTAGGTCAGCAGACCGGCCGTGATGGCCAGACCGAACAACGAGAAAACCAGAGCGAGACGGACGCTCAGCCGCATGACAATTCCAGGGACACCATACCTAATTCAGGCATAAGCATAAGACGATTTAGGAATTAAGTATGGTGTCCCACATCTTGCGCCGTTTCAAGTCTACTTCTTTTTTCCTATACTTTGCATGTGGACGCCCCTTCCAGCGCCGCGTCCTGGGCGCTGCTCTTCGCCCGGCTCTGGTTCATCCTGCGGACCTTGGCCGTTCGCGGACGGTTCCTGACGGGCAAGGCCAGCTTCGTCCGGACGCATGTGCGCCAGACCTCCAGCGCCTTGGCCGAGGTCTACGACCGCCGGGGCCATCCCCTGGGGACCCGAAGGCTCGCTCACCACAGGCTGGAGACCGACCCGCCCCGCACAGGGATGCAAGGCTGGAGCCTTTTCGCGGCGCAGGCCGGGCCGGCCGCCTTTCCCGCGCTGCCGCCCCTCGTGAGACTCGTCTGCGGCTTCTGCGGCCATCTCTACTTCATCGAGATCCGGAGCCCAGAGGCGTCCGGAGGGGATGCTCCCCCGGGGCCCGCCTCCTACAGCGCGGCTTGGTTCTCCTTCATGGATCGCTCTTGCCAGGGAGTGCCCGCGCTGGATTGTCCGCATTGCGAACAATCCAGCGCCCCGGGTGTCCAATTCCTGACCGGGGCCTGAGGGGAGAACGCATGGACGAGAGCCGACCGGTGCAGAGCCAGCCCGCGGCCCGAGAGCCCTACGGCTTGGGCCGCATGCTCGAGGACACGGTCTCCTCCCTGTTCCAGGCGGGCGACGTCTTCGCCGACCTCGCTGGGAAGCCGGCGCCGTCCTACGAGGTCATGATCCCGAATCTGCTGGTCTTCTGCGCGGCCGTCTGCGCCGCGACCCTCCTGCGCGCCTGCGTCGCCACGCCGGGCCTGCTGTACGCTTCCCCGTCCACGATGGCCATCGCGGCCGCAGGCGGATTGATCCTCGCCGTGCCCCTGAGCTTCCTGACGGCGGGAGTGCTCCATGCGTTCATGCTGCTCTCGGGAGGAGAAGGGGATTACCAACGCAGCTATCAAGCGTCCTCCATGTTTTCCATCCTGATCGCGCTGCAGGCCCTGCTGAATTGGTTCGACTGGGTCTGGATGTTGCCGGCGCTGCTGGCGGCCTACATGGGAACCGCCGCCGCTCGGACCTTGCATCGCGCGCCGGCCCTGCGCGCCGGCGTCGTATTCTGCCTGGTGGCGGCCTTCGGCATCGTGGGGCAATGGGCGGTGCGCGAGCAGGTCTCCCGCTGGTCCCAGACCGCGCGAGCGATGCAGACTACGGCCACGGCCGTCCAGGACCTCAGCATCCAGCTCCAGCGGATGCAGCAGATGTCCGCGCCGCAGGAGCCGGGGATTGGCGGGACCGGCCGCGGGGCTCCGGAGGCGCTGGGAACGGGGCCGGGGCCGGCGGCGCCGCAGAACTCCCCTCAACCGATTGGGCTGTCCAGCCTGGAACTTCTCTCCCCGCCCCAGGGCGACAACCAGTCGGACCTCCCGGCCCAGCTCCAGGCCCAGGCTCAAGCCCAGACTAGAACGATCCAGCAGACCACCACGGATCTTCTGGCCCCAATAATGGGCATGCTGAAGAACCCGGCTTTGACCAGGGGCATGCCGCCGGAGCAGGCCAAGCAGATCGGCGCTATCACCGACATGCTGGTCCAGATGCAGAAGGACATGGCTGGAGGAAAGACCATCACCCCCGAAGAGCGCTCGGCCATGATGGCCCGGTTCCAGGGCACCATGATGCAGATGATGACTCAGATGCAGCAGCAGGGGCCGCTGCCGCGCAGAGGCCGAATACTTGAACCGGCCCGGAAGACCGCCAAGCCCAGCCGGACCCCTCCCGCGCCAAGACCGGACGCCGGCAACCCGACCAAGAGCGGCGCGGGCGGCCCCCAGCAGGAGCCGGCGTCTCGGGAGTCTCCGGAGAAGACTCCCGAGTGAATATGGCGTCAGTGAAATCCCACTGCGTGACGAAAGTCATCCATTTCTGCTACGGCCACCGGCTGCTGGAGCACCGCGGCAAGTGCCGCCACTTGCATGGTCACAACGGCGTCCTTGAGGTCACCTTGCGGCGAAGAAGGCTCGACCGGCTAGGGATGGTCGTGGACTTCGAAAGGATCAAGTCCGCCGTGGCGGATTGGGTCAAAGCCAACTTGGATCACAAGATGCTGCTGAACTCCCGCGATCCGCTGGTCCGGGCCCTGCGCGCGCTGGGCGAGCCCGTGATGACCATCCGGGGCAATCCCACGGCGGAGAACATCGCGCGCCTCGTCTACTCCCGGGCCCGCAGCCGCAAGCTCCCGGTGCTCAGCGTACGGCTCTGGGAGAGCCGCGACTCCTCGGCGCTCTATCCGGGAGCCTGAGCGGCCTCAGCCTTCGAACCAGCCCCGCCGCGCGGTCTCGGCGAGGAATGCCGCTCCCGGTTTGAGACGGCGCGCCCGATCGCAGAGGCCGAAGCGGTGGCGGTAGGTGCCCCACTCGTAGTTGTCCATGAGGGTCCAGTGCAGGTAGCCCCGCAGGTCCGCGCCCTGCGCCGCGGCCTGCGCCAGGCTCGCCAGATGCGCACGCAGGAAGCTCTCCCGGTCCGCGCCGGATTCATCGGCCACGCCGTTCTCGGTGACCCATAGGGGCTTGCCGTACTCCTTCCAGAGCTTCAGCGCCACGGCCCCCAGCCCTTCCGGGACGATCTCCCAGCCCGTCCCGCCGCGCGGCCGGTCTCCCCGTCGGCCGCCCAGGAGGCGGAACAGGGGCCGGGTCAGAGCGGCCTCGACCTCGGCGAACCCGGGCAGAGCCCCGGCCGGCAGGCCCGGCAGGCGGCCCCGCGCCACGAAGATGCGGGTGTAGTAGTTGAGTCCCAGGAAGTCCAGACAGTCCTTGGTGCCGTCTAAGAAGTCGCGGTGCATGAATCGGTCCCAGCGCTCGACCGCCGCCTCGTCGCCCGGCCGGGCCGGCTCCAAGGCGCTGACATGGTGGGCCACTCCGACCCGGGCCTCCGGGCACAGCCGATGGATGAGGCGGTAGCATTCATTATGCGTCCTCGCGAAGCTGGGCACCAGCAACGGCGTGAACTCACGCTCCGGCCGCCAGATCATGCGCCGGCCCGGGGGGAAGTGACCCACGCCGTAGGCGAAGAGCAAGTAGACCATGGGCTCGTTAAAGACCACCCAATCCCTCACTACGCCTCCCAGCGCCGTCACCGCGCGCTCGGCAAAGCGCAGGAACCTCTGGGGCACGGCTTCGTCGAGCCAGCCGCGAGGATGCCTCTTGAGCAGCCAAGCGGGCTCGGAGAAATGGTGCAGAGTGACGATGGGCCGGATGCCGGCGCCGACCAAGCGCTGGGCCCATTGCGCATAGCGGGCCAGGGCCCCATCGTCGAAGCGGCCCGGCTCGGGCTGGACGCGGGACCATTCCAGGGAGAAACGATAGGCGGTGAGGTTGAGCTCCTGCAGGAGGCGAAAGTCCTCGGCGAAGAGCTCCCAGGAGCGCGCGGCCTCGGCCGAGCGTTCCCAGCCTCGTCTCGCCTCCCAGTCCCAAAGCGCCGAGTCCTTGTTGCCGCCCTCGTTCTGATAGGAGGAGGTGGAGGCCCCCCAAAGGAATCCTTTCGGAAATGTTATAATGGCCACGCTTTCTCCGTCTGAGAAACGCCGGACCAAGCAAATTATGGCTTATTCCAAAAAGGTTGTCATCATCGGCTCCGGGCCCTCCGCCCATACCGCGGCCATCTACGCGGCCCGCGCCAATCTCGAGCCCTTGGTCTTCGGAGGCGTGGCCATGGGCGGTCAGCTCATGATCACTTCGGACGTGGAGAATTTCCCGGGCTTCGCGGAGCCCGTGGCGGGCCCGGAGCTTATGGAGCGCATGCGCGCTCAGTGCGAGAGACTGGGAGTGCTGATCATCCCGGAGTACGTCTCCAAGGTCGACCTGAGCCGCCGCCCGTTCTCCCTGGAGACCACGGAAGGGGTCACCGCCTCCGCCGCGGCGCTCATCATCGCGACAGGAGCCAAAGCCAAGCTGCTGGGCCTGGAATCCGAAGGCAAGCTGATGGGTCACGGGGTCTCGGCCTGCGCCACCTGCGACGGATTCTTCTTCAAGGGCAAGGAGATCGCCGTGGTCGGAGGCGGAGACACCGCAGTCGAGGAAGCGACCTTCCTGACCAGGTTCGCCACCAAGGTGACGGTGATCCATCGCCGCAACGCCCTGCGCGCCTCGGCGGTGATGATCCAGCGCGCCGAGCGCAACCCGAAGATCGCGTTCCTCTGGGACTCGGTGGTGACCGAGGTCTTGGGCCAGGATTCGGTCACGGGCGTGCGAGTCCGCAACGTGAAGACCGACTCGGTCAGAGAATTCGCCTGCCAGGGCCTGTTCGTGGCCATCGGGCACTCCCCGACCACGGACTTCCTGAGCGGACAACTCAAGACGGACGAGAACGGCTACATCGTGACCGACGGCCGGACCCGCACCTCGGTGGAGGGGGTCTTCGCCGCGGGCGACGTCATGGATTCCCGCTACCGGCAGGCGGTCACGGCCGCGGGCACGGGCTGCATGGCGGCCTTGGAAGCCGAGCGCTTCCTGGCGCAACATGAATGAAGCAGCCCGCAAGCCTCTGCCGTCCTGGCTGAAGGTCTCGGTCCCCTCCGGGGAGAAGGTCGCGCGCATCCGCAAGACCTGCGCCGAGCGCGGCCTCCATACCGTATGCGCCAGCGCCCGCTGTCCGAACCTGGGCGAGTGCTGGGGCGCGGGCACCGCGACTTTCATGATCCTGGGCGGCCATTGCACGCGCGGCTGCCGCTTTTGCTCCGTGCCTTCGGCCGCGCGGCCTGAAGCGCCCAAGCCGAGCGAGCCCGAACTGCTGGCCCAGACCGTGGCCGAGCTGGGGCTGCGCTACGTGGTCTTGACCACGGTCTGCCGCGACGATCTGCCGGACCAGGGCGCTGGGCACATCGCGGCCTGCATCCAGGCGGTCAAAGAGCGGGTGCCCGAAATCCGCGTCGAGATCCTCCTGCAGGATTTCACAGGACAGGAGGCGGCCTTGCGCAAGGTCGTCGCCTCGGTCCCGGACGTGGTCGGGCACAACATCGAGACCGTGGAGCGCCTCACGCCTTCGGTGCGCGACGGGCGCTGCTCCTATCGGCTTTCCCTGCAGACGCTCTCGGCCTTGCGCAAGCTGGCGCCCAAGACGCCCCTGAAGTCCTCGCTCATGCTGGGCCTGGGCGAGGCGGACGAGGAAATCCTGGCCGCCTTGCGCGACCTGCGCGGCGTGGACGTGGACCTGGTCACCATCGGGCAGTACCTCCGGCCCACGGGCATGGGCCGGAATCTTCCGGTGGAGCGCTATGTGGCGCCCGGAGAATTCGCGCGCTGGGCCGAGCGCGCCAAGGAGCTGGGCTTCAAGCACGCATCCTGCGGCCCGTTCGTGCGCAGTTCCTATCACGCGGCGGAGGCCTTTACGGCCAGCCTGCTCAGCGGTAGAATTAGTTAGGAGACCTCTTTATGGCCATGGACACGGAAGTGCTGGTGATCGGCGCGGGACCGGGCGGCTACGTGGCCGCCCTGAAGCTGGGCAAGCTGGGCAAGAAGACCCTGCTGGTGGAAAAGGACCGTCTGGGGGGAGTGTGCCTTAACTGCGGCTGCATCCCATCCAAAGCCATGATCCACATCGCGGGCCAGGTGCACAAGCTGCGCAAGGCCAAGGCCCAGGGTCTGGAAGCTCCGGACCTGCGCCTGACCTGGTCCAAGGTGGTGGACTGGAAGGACCTGATGGGGACAGGCCTGAACCGCGGCATCGCCGCTTTGGAGAAGGGCAACGCTGTGACGGTGCTGGCCGGCACGGCGCGCCTGACCGGCGCCCATCAGGCCGAGGTGGCGACGTCGACCGGGAAGGAGACCGTGTCCTTCCAGCAGGCCATCGTGGTGACGGGCTCGCGTCCGATCTCGATACCAGGCTTCGATTTCGACGCGGACAGGATCTTGAGCTCGAGCGATGCTTTGGCATTGCGCGAGGTCCCGGGGCGGCTCTTGGTCATCGGCGGAGGCATCATCGGGCTGGAGTTGGGCACGGTGTTCGCCAAGCTGGGCTCGCAGGTTACCGTGGTGGAGTTCCTGCCCCAGGTGCTCACGGGAGTGGAGGCGGACCTGGCCGCGCCGGTGACGCGGGGCCTGCAGAGGATGGGGGTCACGGTCTGGACGAGCTCCAAAGCCAGGAGCTTCAAGACCGCGGCGGGCGGGCTGGAGGTCTCGATCGAGACTCCTGAAGGCGACAAGATGGTGGAGACGGACAAGGTCTTGGTCTGCGTGGGCCGGGCGGTCAACAGCAAAGACCTGGGCCTGGAGGCTTTGGGGATCGTCTGCGACCCGAAGGGGCACATCATCGTCAACCAGAACTATCAGACGAAGCAGCCGCACATCTACGCTGTGGGCGATGTGATCGGTCCTCCTTACCTGGCTCACAAGGCCTCTCGCGAAGGGGTGCTCGCAGCGCTGCACATCTCGGGCAAGCCTGTAGAGCCGCGGGGCGCCATCCCGGCGGCCATCTTCACGGATCCCGAGATCGCGGCGGTGGGGGAGACAGAGACCGAAGCGCGGGCTCGCGGGGCCGAGGTGATCACCGGACGCTTCCCGTTCTCGGCTCTGGGCAAGGCCCAGGCGATGCGCGAGACCGAAGGCTTCGTGAAGATCGTGGCGGACAAGTCCTCGCACAAGGTGCTGGGCGGGGCGATCGTGGGGCCGGAGGCCGCGGATCTCATCGGCGAGTTGTGCTTGGCCGTGAAGGTGGGTGCGACCTTGGAGGACCTGGGTTCCACCGTGCATCCGCATCCGACCCTGAGCGAGGCGATCTCCGAGGCCGCCGAGGCCTGTCTGGGCCAGGCCTTGCACATCCTGACTCCGAGCCGAGTGTAGGATGCTGGTCCGTCACCTTGGGCTGAAGCCGTATTCAGAGGTGATGGGCAAGCAGTTCACATTGCTGCGGCGCCGGGCCTTGGGAGAGGCTCCTGACACCCTCCTGCTGGCCGAGCATCCGCCCCTCTACACCCGCGGCGTGGCGTGCCGGCAGAGACCCGCCCACAAGCTGCCGTATCCTCTGCGCACGGTGGACCGAGAGGGGGGGCTTTTCTACCACGGTCCGGGTCAGCTGGCGGGGTATCCGGTCTTCGACCTGCGGCAGCGTGGTCTGACTCTGGCAGCCTATCGTCGCTCGCTAGAGGGCGTGATCATGGAGGCGCTGCTGGGCCTGGGAGTGAAGGCGGTGCGCCGCAAGGGGTCTGTGGGGCTGTGGGCGCGGGGCAAGAGGCTAGTGTTCATCGGGGTGGCGGCACGGAAAGGGATCTGCTGCCATGGCTTCGCGCTCAACATCAACTGCGACCTGGCTCCGTTCCACTGCATCACGCCGCGCTCGGGGCCTGGGTGGACGTCGCTGGCCGATGTCCTGGGAAAGCCCCTGGATGAGACCTTGGTCGCCAAGGCCGTGGCTGAAGCCTTCCTACGTTACTTTTGATATGATAGGCAAAAGACATTAAGGAGGATAGAATGCAAAAGCCCACTTTGAAGCCCAAGTGCCCCAACTTCTCTTCCGGCCCCTGCGCCAAGCGCCCCGGCTGGACCGTCGACGCCCTCAAGAACGCTTTGGTCGGCCGCTCCCACCGCTCCAAGGAAGGCAAGGCCCGGCTCAAGGAAGTCTCCGACCGCATGAAGGCCGTCCTAGGCCTGCCCGCGGACTACCGCATCGGCGTGGTGGCCGGCTCCGATACCGGTGCCGTCGAACTCGCCCTATGGACCCTCCTGGGGCCCAGGCCCGTTGACATCTTCGGCTGGGAGTCCTTCGGCAAAGGCTGGATCACGGACGTGGTCAAGTACCTCAAGCTGCCCAACGTGCGCGAGTTCAAGGCCGACTACGGCAAGATCCCCGACCTCACCAAGGCCGACCCCAAGCACGACATCGTCTTCACATCCAACGGCACCACCTCCGGAGTCAAGGTCCCCAACCTCGACTGGATATCCAAGGACCGCGAGGGCCTGACCATCTGCGACGCCACCTCCGGCATCTTCGCCATGGAGCTCGACTTCACCAAGC
The DNA here is from genome assembly GCA_026388095.1 of Elusimicrobiota bacterium. Lineage (NCBI taxonomy): Bacteria > Pseudomonadati > Elusimicrobiota > Elusimicrobiota bacterium. The sequence continues at coordinate 66,945 of JAPLKL010000006.1, forward strand.
TCGACGTCGTGACCTTCTCCTGGCAGAAGGTCCTCGGCGGAGAGGCCGGCCACGGCGTCCTCATCCTCTCGCCCCGCGCCGTCAAGCGCATGGAGGAGAACGACCCCAAGGTCTCCTGGCCTCTGCCCAAGATCTTCCGCCTGGTCGCGGAAGGCAAGCTCAAGCCCGGCGAGCTGGAGTACAACACGGTCAACACCCCCTCCATGCTCTGCGTGGAGGACGCCATAGACGCCCTCAAGTGGGCCGAGTCCATCGGCGGCTGCAAGGCTCTGGTCGCCCGCTCCAACGCCAACCTCGCCGCCCTCGAGAAATGGGTGGAGAAGGCCGGCTGGATCTCCTTCCTCGCCGAGTCCAAGGCCATCCGCTCCAACACCTCCGTCTGCTTCAAGATCACGGCGGACTGGTTCACCAAGCTTCCCGACGAGGAGAAGGCCAAGGCCGCCAAGAAGATCACGGGGATGCTCGACAAGGAGGGCGTCGCCCACGACATCAACTCTTATGGGAAGGCCCCTGCTGGCATCCGCATCTGGTGCGGCGCCACCGTGGAGACCTCGGACGTCGAAGCCCTCACCCACTGGCTGGATTGGGCTTATGAATCCGTCTCACAGGAATACGCCAAGGAGACAGTGAAATGATGAAAGTCCTCATCGCCGACAAAGCCGATTCCATCTGCGAAAAGGTCCTGAAGGAAAGGGGCCTGCAGCCGGTCGTCAAGAACGGCATGAAGCCCGAGGAGCTCAAAGCCTGCATCGGCGAGTACGAGGCCATCATCGTGCGCTCCGCCACCACGCTGACCGCGGACCTCGTCAAGGCCGCGGCCAAGCTCAAGGCCGTGGCCCGGGCCGGCAGCGGCGTCGACAACATAGACGTGCCGGCCTGCACCGAGAAGGGCGTGGTCGTCATGAACACGCCTTTCGGCAACACCGTCTCCACCGGAGAGCACGCCGTGGCCATGATGATGGCCCTGGCCCGCCACATCCCCCAGGCCAACGCCTCCACCCACGCCGGCAAGTGGGAGAAGAAGAAGTTCGAGGGCGTCGAGCTCACCGGCAAGACCCTCGGCGTGATCGGCTGCGGCAACATCGGCGCCGTGGTCGCCAACCGGGCCATGGGACTCAAGATGAAGGTCTTGGTCTACGACCCAGTCATGACCACGGAACGGGCCCGGGAGCTGGGCGTCGAGATGGTCAGCCTCGACACCCTCTATCAGAAGGCCGACTTCATCACCTACCACGTGACCATGCGGGACACCACCAAGGGCATGCTCAACAAGGACGCCATCGCCAAGATGAAGAAGGGCGTGCGCATCATCAACTGCGCGCGCGGCGGCATCATGGTCGAGGCCGATGTGAAGGCGGCCCTGCAGAGCGGCCAGATCGCGGGCTTCGCCTGCGACGTCTTCGTCAAGGAGCCGGCCACCGAGCACATCTTCTTCGGGATGGAGAATGTGGTCGTCACCCCGCACATCGCGGCTTCCACCAAGGACGCCCAGATCACCGTGGCGCGGCAGGCCGCCGAGCAGATCGCGGACTACCTGCTCACGGGCAAGATGACGCACGCCGTAAACGGCAGCGACCTATAACGACCGCCGACCCGGGCCGGACCCAGTCGTCGGGTCCGGCCCGATCTTCCCAAAGAGGTGAAGGCCATGGCCATGTTCTTCGATGACATCGGGCTGCAGGTGCCGACCGTGCTTCTTCCCGCGCCCGCGGTGGACCTCAAGAAATGGGCGGTGGTGGCCTGCGACCAGTACACCTCGGAACCCGCGTATTGGGAGCGGGTCCGCAAGTTCGCGGGGTCAGCCCCCTCCACGCTCAACATCATCCTGCCGGAGATAGGCCTGGACTCTCCGCGCTTGGCACGAATGATCACGAGCATCAACAAGACCATGCGCGCTTACGTGGCCGAGGGGGTCTTGCGGGAGCAGCGGCCGGGGCTCGTGCTCGTGGACCGAAAGACCGTCCATGCCAAGTCCCGCAAAGGGATGATCGTGGCGCTGGACCTGGAGAGGTACGACTTCAGGAAGGGCTCTCAGACCCTCATCCGCGCCACCGAAGGGACGATCCTCGAGCGCATCCCTCCCCGCGTGAAGATCCGCAAGAACGCCTCGCTGGAGCTTCCCCATATCATGGTCCTCATCGACGACCCGGAGAGGACCGTGATCGAGCCCCTTTGCAAGAAACGGCCGGCCAAGCTCTACGACACGGACCTCATGCAGGGGTCGGGGCATATCTCAGGCTATCTCATAGACGACGCGGTGGCGATCGAGCGCGTGCACAAGAGCCTGGCCAGGCTCGCGGAGCGCGGCCGGTTCGCGAAGAAGTACGGTGCCCGGGGCAAGGGCGTCCTCCTCTATGCCATGGGCGACGGGAACCACAGTCTCGCCACGGCCAAGACCATCTGGGAGACCCTGAAGTCCCAGGCCAAGGACAAGAAGGTCATCATGCGCCACCCGGCGCGCTTCGCGCTCGTCGAGCTCGTCAACGTCCATGACGACGGGCTCGAGTTCGAGCCGATCCACCGCGTGGTCTTCAACACGGACACGGCCGCGCTGCTCAAGGCGATGGGGTCCTTCTTCGGACCGCGCTTCTCCGTGCGCACCGTAAAGGGCCGGAAGAACGCCATCCGGGTGTCCCGGAGCTGCGCTGGTCCCTGCCACTGCATCCCGTTCTCGACCGGCAAGACCTTCGGCATCATCAGCATACGCCGGCCGAAGCTGACCCTGGAAGTCGCCACCCTGCAGTCCTTCCTGGACCAATACCTGGCATCGGACAAGCGGGCCAAGATAGACTACATCCACGGCGACGAAGTCGTCGAGTCGCTCTCGGCCAAGCCCGGCGCCATCGGCTTCTATCTGCCGCCGATGGACAAGAGCGACCTCTTCAAGACCGTCATCCTCGACGGCGCTCTGCCGCGCAAGACGTTCTCCATGGGAGAGGCCAGCGAAAAGCGGTTCTACCTGGAGTGCCGGAAGATCGCCTGAGCCCCGGATGAAGTCTCTCAAGCGCCTTCTCCCCTATCTCCACGAGCACCGGGTCAGGTTCCTGCAGGTCTGCCTGGTCATGGTGGCCGTGGCGGCCCTCAGCGGCGCCACGGTCTACATCCTCAAGCCCGGCATCAACTCCATCTTCGAGCGCAAGGACCCCAATCTCCTCGTGGCCGTGGTACTGGCCATACCCGCCATCTTCTTCCTCAAGCTCATCCTCGTCTACGCCCAGACCTATCTCATCAACTACATCGGCCAGCGCATCGCCCAGCGCCTGCGCGAGGAACTCTTCGCCCATCTCCACACCCTCTCCCTGGACTTCTTCTGGAGGTCCAAGAGCGGCGAGCTCCTCTCGCGCCTGACCAACGACCTCAACAACCTCCAGCAAGGCCTCCAATTCGTGCCCCTGTTCCTGGTGCGCGACACGCTCACCGTCCTCATCCTGCTCGTGGTCATGTTCGTCATCAACTGGCAGTTCGCGCTCATCGCCATACTCGCCATCCCCATGGCGGGCGGGGTCCTGGCCGTGCTGGGCAAGAAGCTGCGCTCCTCCAGCATGAAGGGTCAGGAAGTCATGGGCGAGATCTACCACCGCTTCCAGGAGAGCCTGCAGGGCATGCTCGTGGTCAAGGCCTTCAACTACGAGGCCGAGGCCACGGCCAAGTTCAAGGCCGAGAGCAGCGCTTTCTTCAGCCAGATGATGCGCTATTTCAGGGCCACCGCCCTCTCCGGCCCGCTCATGGAGTTCCTGGGAAGCATCATCATGGCCGCCATCGTGCTCAAGGCCGGCACCGAGATATTCCATGGGCACATGACTCCCGGAGACTTCTTCACCTTCCTGGGCGCCTTCTTCATGGCCTACGCTCCCATCAAGAACCTCTCCCAGACCAACGCCCAGGTCCAGCTGGCCCTGGCCGGGGCGGACCGCATCTTCGAAATCCTGGACGAGAAGCCCAGCGTCAAGGAGCGCCCCGACGCCTTGCCGTTCTCCGGCCTGCGCGAGAGCGTGGTGTTCGAGGACGTCTCCTATCGCTATCCCGGCCGCGAGAACTGGGCCTTGCGCCACATCGACCTCACCATCAAGGCCGGCGAGGTCGTGGCCTTCGCCGGCCCCAGCGGCTCGGGCAAGACCACCTTGGTGCATCTGCTCCTGCGGCTCTTCGACCCGCTGGAGGGCCGCATCCTCATCGACGGCAAAGATCTGCGCGACTACTCATCCAACGCTCTGCGCGCCCATCTGGGCTTGGTCACGCAGGACACCATCCTCTTCAACGACACGCTGGGCGCCAACGTGGGAGTGGGCCGACACGGGGCGTCTCTGGAAGACATCCGTTCCGCTCTCCAGGTCGCCGATGCCACGGAGTTCGTCTCCCACATGCCCGCGGGCCTCGACACTCCCCTGGGCGACCGCGGCCTGCGCCTCTCCGGAGGCCAGCGCCAGCGCATCGCCATCGCGCGGGCCGTGCTCAAGAACCCGTCCTTGCTCCTGCTCGACGAAGCCACCTCCAACCTCGACACCGGCAGCGAGCGCAGCGTCCAGGAGGCTCTGGAACGCCTCTATCCCGGCAGGACCGTGCTCATCATCGCCCACCGGCTGACCACGTTGCAGAACGCCCACCGCATCGTGGTCCTGCACCACGGCGAGGTCGCGGAGGCCGGGCCCCATGCCGAGCTCCTGGCCCAAGGCGGCATCTACGCCACCCTATACCGCTACCAACAGCTCGAGCCCGTCGACGTCCAGTGAAGCAGCTCCTCAAAGCCGTCGAGAAGAAGGGCCGAACAACCGTGGCATGCCTCATCGGCTCACTCTTCCCGCCCCGCCGGACCGCGCCCGAGGACCTGCGCCGCGGACTGGAGAGGGGGGACATCAAGAGGATCCTCCTGGTGAGGCCCTATCAAGGCTTGGGCGACCTGATCTGCACCACGCCCGTAATAACCAACCTCAAAGCCGCGTTCCCCGGCGTTTCCATCCAATTCCTGGCCAACACCTTCAACCAGGCGGCGCTGCAGAACAATCCCGGGCTGGACAAGGTCTGGGCCTGGGACGAGCGCACCGTCTCCCATCCCACGGCGTGGTGGAGGATGCGCTCCGTTCTGCGCCGGGAGAAGTTCGACCTGGCTTTGGTCCTCTCCGGCAACGCCCTGTCTTTGACCTCCATCCTCCTGGCCAAACTCTCCGGAGCGCGCTTCGTCGCAGGCTATGACACCCGCGCCTACGGCCGCGATTGGAGCCGCTGGCTCTACAGCTGCGAGTTGCCGTATCGCGACCCGGTCAGGGAGATCGACAAGTTCCTCGGTCTGTTGGAAGGCATCGGCCTGGCCTGCCCGCGCCGCGAGCCCGTGTATCGGGTCCTCCCCGAGAACGCCGGCCTCATCGACGAGCGTCTCGCGGCGCTGTTCCCGGGCAGCACCCGTCCGATCCTCGGGATGTTCATAGGCGGCAAGACGGACAGGCCGGAGCGCATCTGGCCGCCGGCCAATTACGCGGAGACGGCGCGGCTGGTGCTGGCCCAGAAGCCCTGCGACCTCATCATCATCGCCCCGCCCAAAGCTCGGCGCCAGAGCCACAGCCGGGAATCGACCTTCTGGCTTGACGAGGATGTCCATCTCTCCGAGTTCAAGAAGGCTTTCGGCGCGGACGCCCCCGTGTTCCAGGAGGCGGACCTGGGCCGCGTGGCGGCCCTCCTGGCGCGGCTGAGGCTATTCATCTGCCCCGATGGCGGCATGATGCATGTGGCCGCGGGCCTCAAGGTCCCGACCCTCACGCTCTTCTTCGGCACCGATCCGGAGGTCTGGAACCCTCCGGTCCCCACCGCCCATTTCCTCAGAAGCCCGGGGCAGGACCCCAAGGGACTGGCTCCCGCCGCCGTGGCCGACGCCGCGGTCCGGCTTCTATGAAGAGGGCGCTTCTCGCGGCCGTCATCCTCGACATGGACGGGGTCATGGTGGACAGCGAGTATCAGTGGATGCTCTTGGAGAGGCCCTTCCTGCGCGGCCTGGTCGGACGCTGGACCGTGGCTGACCACCGCAAGGTCGTAGGCCTGGGCGTGGTGGACCTCTACTATCATCTGGTCAGGGAGTACGGCCTGCGCCTTGGGAAAACCGACTTCCTGGCGCGCTGCGACCGCATCGCCCGAGAGGTCTACCTGCGCAAGGTCGGCCTGGCTCCGGGTTTACGGCGTTTCATCGCAGACCTACGACGCCGCAGGGTGCCGCTGGGACTGGCCTCATCCTCTCCCAAGGAATGGGTGGACATGGTCCTGCGGCGCTTCCGCCTCAGGGCGGCGTTCCGTGCGGTCGTGACCGGCGACGACGCGCCCGGACGGACCAAGCCGGCCCCGGACCTCTACCTGCTGGCGGCGCGGCGCCTCAAGGTGCGCCCCGCCATCTGCTTGGCCGTAGAGGACTCGGACTTCGGGGTGCGCGCCGCCAAGGACGCGGGCATGACCTGCGTGGGGCTGCGCAGCGGGAACAACGACGAGCAGGAGCTCTCGGAGGCGGATTGGCAGGCTCGCGGTTTCGCGGCCCTGGGCTACCGGAGGCTGATCTCGCGGCTCAAGGCCGCTTGCGCCTTGACGAAGGCGCCCCAGTCCGCCAGCAAGGCCTGAGCTTCAGGCTCCGGCAGAGCCGGCTTGAACACGCGCACGCCTTTGCCCTGGCGCAGGCGCCCGGCCCAGGGCGCTCCCGCAGCCTCGGCGGCCAAGGACGCAGCGCCCAAGGCCGTCACCTCGGCCTCGCCGCAGCGCTCGATCTCGGCTCCCAGCAGGTCGGCCTGGAACTGCAGCAGGTAGCTCACCCGGGAAAGACCGCCCGAGGCCTTCACGGCCCCGGGCTTGAGTCCGGCCTGGCGCAAGGCGGCGACGATGTCCGCGATCTCGAAGGCGATGCCCTCGGCCATGCCCCGCACCAGGTCCGCGGCCCGGGTCTGGTTGGTCATGCCGAAGAACACGGTCTTGGTGATATAGTCCCAGCGCGGTGCCCCCAAGCCGCCGATGGCCGGCAGGACCAGCACCCGGTTCTTGGAGGCGCGGCAGAGGCGGTCGATGTCCGTCTGCTTCTTGAGCAGCCCAAGATTCTCGCGCAGCCAGTCGAAGGAGGCCCCGGCCGCGTGCACCGTGCCCTCCTGAAGGAAGATCGCGGGCCGGTCCCGCAACTTCCAAGCCACCGAAGTCAGCAGTCCCGGCACCCGGTGCTGGGCCTCGCCCGTGTTGTAGAGGAAGAACGCGCCGGTGCCGTAGTTGGCCACGGCCGAGCCCGGGGCCACGCCGCCGAGACCCATGGTCGCGGCTTGCTGGTCGCCCAGGCAGGCGAGTATGGGGAGCTTGCGTCCGCCGCGATGGAAAGACCCCCAATCGCCGGCGGAGGAGAACACGTTGGGCAGCAGCGCGCGGGGCACGTTGAAAAGGGCGAGCATCTCCGGGTCCCAATCCATGGTCCGCAGGTTGAGCAGCATCATGCGCTGCGCCAAAGTCGGGTCGGTCGCGAAGACCTCGCCGCGGGTCAGGCGCCAGATCAGGAAGGTCGCCACGGGGGCGGCCAGCAAGCGGCCCTCCTCCGCCAGCCGCCGCACCGCGGGGTCGTTGTCGAGGAACCACTTGACCTTGGGCGCGGAGTAATAGGGGGTCAGATACAGGCCCGTGCGCTCGTGCGCGTCGGTCTGCCGCGCCTGCAGCGGCGCCACCACGGCCGCGCCGCGGCCGTCCTGCCAGCTCGGCGCCCGGGACGCGGGCTTGCCGGTCTTGCGGTCCCAGAAGACGACGGTCGAGCGCTGGGAGGCCACCGCGACGCCCAGGACCTCCGTGGCGCGGGGCAGCTGGTCCAGCACGGCGTCCAGGGTCCGCTCCTGGGTGCGCGCGATCTCCAGCGCGTCGTGCTCGGCCCAGCCGGCCTTGGGGTAGAAGGTCCTCACCGGGAGCTGAGCCCGGGCCACGACCTTGCCCCGGGCGTCTATGGCCAGCGTCCGGGAGGTGGAGCTGCCCTGGTCCAGGGCGATGACCACGGCTTGGTTCACAGCGGGCTCACCTTGAGGTCGGAGGGCTCCACGCGGTCGCCCAGCTCGCGCAGGGCGGCGCGCAGTTCCGCATCGGTGTCGGGGTCGGCCAGCAGCTTCTGGATGAGCGGGCCGGAAGGGGCCTGGATGCGCTCGTAGAGCCCGGCCTCCTTGAGCAATCGGATGACCTTCTTCTTGTTGCCCTCGGGGAACTCGGTCCGCTCCGCGCCGGAGCGCTGGATCTCGTAGCGTGCGCCGAAGGCGCGGACGTAGCCCTTGCTGCGCAGGATGGCGAGTATGGCGGCCTTGACCTGCGCGGACTCGCGCTCGGCCTCGGCCGCGCGCGCCATGATGTCGCCGTACCGGTCTATCAACGCGGCCAGGTCCCCATCTGCCGGCGGAGGCGCCGCGGCGGTGGGCTGCTTCGCGAATATGGGGCAATAGGCCTTGTAGTCGCACCAGCGACAGGAATTCTCCGAAGGCTTGGGCTCGAAGCGTTCCGCCACGATGGCGGCGGCGGTGTCCACGATCTTGCGCCGCAGCCCACCCACCAGGGCCTCGGGCCGGCGGCCGACCGAATGCGCCTTGAGCGAGGGCAGATGGTAGAAGGTCAATATCCCGACCTCGGCTCCGAGCCCGGCCTCGCAGGCCAACTGGTACATGGTCAGTTGCGCGTCGGTCTCGATGCGGTCAACAGCCAGCTGCTTGCCGGTCTTGTAGTCCAGGATGGAGAGCCGGCCGTCTTCCAGCCGGTCGATGCGGTCCACTTTCCCCGTGACCGGCACGCCTTCCACCGTGAGCTGAAAATTATATTCAACGTGGAGGGGGAGGGAGAAGGCCTTGGCGTGCTTCCTGTAGTAGCCGGTCAGGATGTCCTTGCCTTGCTGGAAGTACTCGGCCTCCTGCTCCTGGTCCCGGTAACCGACCGAGACCCAGTTTTCCTTGAGGCTCTGATGCAGCTCCTGCAAGGAAGGGGCCGCGGGGGTCTTGCCGCCGTAGAAGAACTCCAGGGCCAGGTGCACGCTCTGGCCGAAGGAAAAGAAGTGCTTGGGCTTCTCCGGAATCTTATCGACGTACTTGAGCTTGTACTTGAGGGGACACTCCGCGTACAAAGAGATGGAGGAATGCGAGAGCGCGCGGGGCAGGTCCATCCTGGATATTCTACCAAACGGGCGGCTGCGCCGCCCGGGGCTAGCCCAGGAGACCGTGCTCGCGGAAGCTGAAGCACGCCGAGCCCGACACGATGATGTGGTCCAAGAGCGGGATGCCCAGGATCTCCCCGGCTCGGCAGAGGCGCCGGGTGGTGTCCCGGTCGTCTGGAGAGGGCGAGCAGTCGCCGGAGGGATGGTTGTGCACGACGATGACCGCCGCGGCCGAGTTAGCCACGGCTGGGGAGAAGACCTCGCGCGGGTGGACCAGGCTCGCCGAGAGCGTGCCGATGGAGACCGTCTCCTGGCGCAGAAGCTGGCTGCGGGCGTTGAGGTAGAAGGCCAGGAGATGCTCCTTGCGCCCCTCGCGGACCTCCTGCGGGACGGCCTCCAGGACCCGTCCCGGGCTGTCCAGGGTGGGCCGGTGGTCCGGCCTGCCGGAGAAGCGCCGGGCCAGCTCGAAAGAGGCCACCAAAGCCGCGGCCCGGGTCTCGCCCACGCCTTTGACCCGGCGCAGCGCGGCGAAGCCCGCTTCCGCCAGGCCGTCCGTGAACTGGACCAGCAAAGACGAGGACAGGTCCATGACGCTGCGGCCGGAATAGCCCGTGCGCAGGACCAAGGCCAGGAGCTCCTGGTCGCTCAGGGCCTCGGGGCCGGACCGGGCCAGCTTCTCACGCGGCCTTTCCACCGGATGCAGGTCGCGCAGGAGCACTCCCGGCCGAGGCGATGAGGCGTAGGCGGCCGCCCGCGGCGCGTTCATCGCATCGATTCGGCCATGCGCTTGAGCGTCTCGTCGGACGCGGAACCGACCAGGACGAAGCGCCAGCCTCCCGAGTTCCAGGACAGCACGTTGCCTTCCGCCGTCCGGGTCCGGTAGCCCCGGCCCACGCTCAACTTGACGCGCCGGCTCAGGCGGGCGCCCAGGTCGAGGCGGACCCGAGGCGGACATTGGAAGAGCGAGATGGCCGAAAGTCCATCGGAAAAGCGGTAGTGAACGACGTTGCGCCGGCCCTTGGCCATGACGGAGAGGCTCTCGAAGACGTAGCCGGAGGGCAGCCAGGCCGGGAGCCGGGGCTCGAAGCCGGCGGCCTTGGCTTCGTCCAAGGCCAGGTAATCCGGCTCGGCCCGCTTGACGACCGTGCTGCCGGCCGGAGGGGAGAATCGGAACAGAGTCAGGTCCCGGGGTTCTCCGATCTGGAGCCGGGTCATGGACATGGCATCGGCGGGGGACCCGTCAGGCCGGAAGGCCTCCGCCCGCAGGAGCAAGGAGCTCTTCCGGTCGACCCACAGACGCCGGGCCGGCAAGCCGTCGGAGCGCGCGCGCAGGGTGAGCAGCCAGGTCGAGCGTCCCGCGACCGGACCCCCGGTCGCGATGCCGACGTCGTAGTTCTCGCTGAGGAGGTCGAACTCATCCTCCGGGCCGAAGCGCTTGAAGAGGGGGTCGGCGGGCTCTCCCTGCCAGACCTTGCGCCGCGCCGGGTCGTAGATCCATTCGGTCCGGCCGTCCTCCACGATGAGCTGGGCCGTCTTGCTGCCGGGCCCCAGTATCTCGCGGCGGTAGAGGTTAGGGGGGCTGAAGCGGACCGCCAAGCGTCGGGACACGGCTTGCCCCTGGCCCGCCTCCCGGCTCTCGACCGTCAACTCGGCCGTGTAAGGCTCATGGGGCGGCTCCAGACTTTGGCGCAGGACCGTCAGGGCTTCGGGCGGGCCAGCGGCGGCGGTCCCAGGCAGCAGGGACAGGACGGAAAGCAGCAGCGCGCTAGTCATGACGGCCTCCTTCCTGGGACAAGCGCAGGCTCAGGCCGGTGAAGAGGGCGTCGCGGTCAGCGGCCGGCATGGTGAGCTCGTAGCGGCTGTGCGCTTCCAGGACCTCGTCCAAAGAGAGCTCCTCGGTCCCGGTGGAGAAGCGGCTGACGGCCAGGACCGCCACCGCGGCGGCGAAGGCCGAGGCGCAGCCGAACCCGGCCGCTAGGCGCCAAGAGAAGCGCCAGGACTCCAGCCAAGCCGGGCGCGGTTGCGCCGCCGCGCGGGCCTGACGCATGAGCGCCGCGCGCAGGTCCGCCGGCAACGCGGGCCGGGGCACGCCGCGCACGGCCGCTTTGAGGACGCGCACCCAGCGCAGTTCCCGGGAGCAGGCCGGGCAGACCTGCAGGTGGGCCTCGAGCCGGGACGCCTCCGCGGCGGGGAGCCTGCCCGCGGCGTAGGATTCGAGAGACTCCCGCATCCGGTCACATTCCATGGTGTTCCACCTCCGGCTCCGACTTGAGGATCGCCCTCTTGAGCGCCCTGCGGGCCCGGCTGAGCCGGGAGCGCACCGTGCCCAGGGGGCAGTCGAGGGCCTCGGCGATCTGCTCGTAGCCGAGTCCATCCACGTCGAAAAGGGTCAGGATCGCCTTGTGCTCCATCGTGAGGCTGTCCAGCGCCTGGCGCACTTCGGCCAATTGGCTCTCCCGCGTGAGCCGCTCCAGGACCGCCTCTTCCTTGGTGTCGGCGAGGCTGTCGGCGAGAGTGGCGCCGTCCCCCTGCTCGGGCGCCAAGGCGGCGTCGAGGCGCACGCCGAACCTGTGCTCGCAGCTCCTGACGCTGTCAACGTAGATGTTCCTAAGTATGGTCAGGAACCAAGTCTCCAGCGGCTGGGAGCGGTCGTAGCGGTCCCAGCTCCGGAAGACGCGGTAGAAGGCCTCCTGCACCAACTCCTTGGCCTCCTCGCTGTTGCCGCAAAGCCCATAGGCGAACTGGTAGCCCCGCTCCGAATGCTCCTCCACGAGCCGCTCCATCTGCGCCGGGTCCCGCTTGGGGCTCATACTATACATACGAGTTCGGGCCGAAAAAGTTCCCTCCCGTCCTGCCGCCTCGTCGATTGTAACAATTCGTTAACAGCCCTGAAATCGCTCTGTAACAGCCTGGCCACATACTCATAGCGTGAACGCCAAGACCCCAGAAGTGGCGCAGTGGGAAGACCTGGTGATCCGCCAGCCCGAACAGCCGGTCCCGGCCCCGGTGCCGGCGCCGGTGCCCGTGAAGGCTCCCGAGCAGATGCAGGCCTCCTACCTCACCCATGAATTGCGCGCCCCGGTCACTGCGATCCGTCTGGGCCTGGAGATCCTCCAGGAGCAGGTCCTGCGCAAGCTGGAATCCGATGAGAAGCAGATGCTGAACTTGGCGATCAAGAACACCGCGCGCCTCGAAGGGCTCATCAACGACATCATGGACTACTCAAAGATCGTGGCGGGCAAGATGACCGTCACAACGGAGCCCTGCGAGGCGCGCGCCCTCATCGGCGACGCCGTGGACGCCATGCAGACCATGGCCCTCTCCAAGGGCGTCAAGCTGGTCAAGGACATCGAGGAAGGCCTGCCCCGGGTCTCGGCCGAAGCGCGGCGCGTGGTCCAGGTCCTGACCAACCTCATCTCCAACGCCATCAAGTTCAGCCCCACCCGCGGGACCGTCACGGTCTCGGTCAAGGCCGGCCGCTACGAGCACGCCGGAGCTTTGGTCTTCCGGGTCAAGGACATGGGCTGCGGCATCCCGGCCGAGGACATCGAGAAGGTCTTCGACATGTTCGTGCAGTCCGCGTCCAGCGTCCAGAAGAAGACCGAGGGCACGGGCCTGGGCCTGACCTTGGCCCGGACCATGGTGGAGCTGCACGGCGGCCGCATCTGGGCCGAGAGCTGGAAAGGCGCCGGCGCGAGCTTCTCCTTCACGATTCCGATCGCCCCCGAGGACATGGCCCGCAAGGTCGAGCTCTACCCGAAGCCGGTCGAGTACCACGGCCTGCTGGTCTCGCTCTACCGCCGCCTCAACGCGTTCTTCGCGATGTTCGTCTAGGCTGCCCATCCGGGTCGGCCCTTTTCCTTAACAGGCCTGAAACACAGCTTTGGTGGAATATCCTCATGCCTATATTCCATCTGGCCCCCAGCTACCACGATACCTGGGTCGTCTTCGACCGCAGTCTGCGCGTGGTGGACTGCGGGGAGCACCTGGAGCCCCTGCGACGAAAGCACGGCGCCCGCCGGACCTTCTGCTTCGTGGCCGGCCCCGGCGACTCCCCGCAGGCGGCCGCAGATGGTCCCTGGTCCCTGCGCGGGATGCTCGGACATCCGCCCGTAGGCTTAGCCTTCGGCTGACGACTCCGGGGGACGATCCGAGCCTCCAAGACGCTTCGTACTCCATTGGACCGCGGCGGGAGGATTAGATAGAATCCCTCAACGATGATGCGCATCGGTCTTGACATCAGCTCGGCACTGGCCGGGAACAGCGGCTTGGACATGTACGTCAAGAACCTGGTCAAGGGCTTGGCCGCAGTCGACCAGGAGAACGAGTACTTTCTCTACAGCGCCTTCTGGTCCAGACCGGACCGGATGGCCGCATTCGATTTGCCGCTGGCCGGGAATTTCCGTCCTGCGTTCAAGCGTTTTCCCCAACGCCTGCTCCTCCCAGCAGATGAATTCGGGCTGGGACTGCAGGAACGGTGGCTGCGCGATTGGAAGCTCGATTTGTTCCATGGTCTGGGGAACACGATTCCTCGCCTCCACAGCCTGCCCAGCGTGGTGACCGTGCATCATGTTGGGGGGCTATCCCCTCAGGCTACGGCCTGGGACCGCTTTTACTTCGACTTCCTCACGACCCGATCCGTCCGGCGCGCCCACGCAGTCGTGGCGGTCTCGGAGTTCACCCGGGGAGAGATCCTGCGACGGTGGAGCCTGGACCCCACCCGCGTCGCGACCGTGCTGGAGGGCGGGCCTGCGCCGGAGTTCCGGCCGCGCGAGGGCCGGCGGCCCCCGACGCGCGCCCGCCCTTTCATCCTGCATGTCGGCAGTTTTCTCGAGCACAAGAACATCCCGACTTTGGTCAAAGCCTACCATGGATTGCTGGCCCGGGCTCCGGAGTGCGTGGGGGACCTGGTGCTCGCGGGACACGGAGGACGAGACCTGGCCCGGGTCGAGAGCCTCATCCGTGAGCTGGGCCTCGGCGGCCGGGTCGATATACTGACCGGAGCGTCGCGCGGCGAAATCGTCTCCCTCTATCAGGATGCGGCGGCGGTCGTGGTGCCCTCGCTGATCGAGGGCTTCGGTTTCGCGGCCCTGGAAGCGATGGCTTGCGGGGCGCCCATCCTGGTATCGCGGGCGGGAGCTCTCCCTGAACTCGTCGGCGACGCGGGCCTGGTCTTCGACCCTCTGGATTGCAAGGCCTTGACCCTCGGATTGCAGAGGATACTGACCGACGCATCCCTAGCGGCGGACTTGCGGCGGCGCGGGCTGGAGCGGGTGCGCCGCTTCTCCTGGGATAAGACCGCCCGCGACACCATCGAGGTCTATCGACGGACCCTGGGCCAAGGCCGATGAAGATGCGAGCCTGAAAGGCGCCCTACCGGCACCTGCTGGAGCTTCCGCGCAGTGGAGCCACGTCGGAATTTTAGTACAATTGACGATAGCTGTTCATTTTATGAACGACGAACCTACAAGAGAGGTCCTCATCACTGGTGGGGCCGGCTACGTAGGCTGCGTCCTCGTGCCCAAGCTCCTCGATGCCGGATACCACGTCACGGTATTCGACATCATGTATTACGGGGACCGCAACCTCCCATCTCACCCGCGGCTCAAGGTCGTCCGGGCCGACATCCGCGACACCGCTCGCTTGGACTCCGAGTTGGCCGGGACGGACGCGGTCATCCATCTGGCCTGCATCTCCAACGATCCCAGCTTCGAGCTCGACGCCGGCCTGGGCAAGTCAATCAACTTCGACTGCTTCGAGCCCATGCTCAAGGCCTGCCGCGCCGCCGGGGTCAGGCGCTTCATCTACGCCTCCTCCAGTTCCGTCTACGGCGTCAGCGAAGCCCCGGACGTCACCGAGGAGCACCCCCTCAAGCCCCTCACGGACTACAGCAAGTATAAGGCCCTATGCGAGGACGTACTGCGCCGTTACCAAGCTCCGGATTTCTGCACGGTCATCATCCGGCCGGCCACCGTCTGCGGCTACTCCCCGCGCATGCGCCTCGACCTCTCGGTCAACATCCTGACCAACCTCGCGGTCAACAACCGCCGCATCACGGTCTTCGGCGGCAGCCAGAAGCGCCCGAACCTGCACATCGGGGACATGGCCGACCTCTACCTCCGGCTCCTGGGGCTCCCCGATGAGAAACTGGCCGGCGACACCTTCAACGCCGGTTATCAGAACTACTCCATCGCCGACCTGGCCCAGATGGTGCGCAGGGTGGTGGAGGCCGAGATGCCGGAGAAGGCGCCCATCGAGATCGTGACCAGCGCCACGGACGACCTGCGCTCCTATCACGTCTCCTCCGGGAAGATCGCCGCCAAGTTGGGGTTCAAGCCCACGCGCACGGTGGAAGACGCCATCGCCGACCTCTGTCGCGCCTTCAAGGCCCGCCAGCTCCCGGACAGCCTCACCGACCCCCGTTACTTCAACGTCAAGACCATGAAGGCCCTCACCTCCGCGAGGAGCGCATGAGCACGCCGGCCCGAGCGGTGGTCACCGGAGGCGCCGGGTTCATCGGCAGCCACCTGGTCGAGCGCCTCCTCAAAGAAGGCCTGGCCGTCACGGTGATCGACGACTTCTCCACCGGCCGGCCCGAGAACCTGGCGCACCTCAAGGATCAGGCCGGGCTCAAGCTGGTCCGAGCCGATGCCGCGGACGGAGAGTCTATCAGCCCCTGTTTCCAAGGCGCCGACTGGGTCTTCCACCTCGCCGCCTTGGCCGACATCGTGCCCTCCATCGAGCGCCCCACGGACTACTTCCGCGCCAACGTCGCCGCGACTCAGTCCGTCCTCGAAGCGGCGCGCGCGGCGGGCGTCAAGCGCTTCGTCTACGCGGCCTCATCCTCATGCTACGGCATCCCGGACGTCTTCCCGACGCCGGAGACCGCGGCCATCCGGCCGCAGTACCCCTACGCCCTGACCAAGCGCCTGGGAGAGGAGCTGGTCCTGCACTGGGGCCAAGTCTACCGTCTGCCGGTGGTGAGCCTGCGTTTCTTCAACGTCTACGGGCCGCGCTCGCGCACCTCGGGGACTTACGGCGCCGTGTTCGGGGTCTTCCTGGCCCAGAAACTGGCCGGCCGGCCCTACACCGTGGTCGGCGACGGCCGGCAGACCCGCGACTTCACCTTCGTCACCGACGTGGCGGAGGCCCTGGCGAGCGCGGCGCGGTCCTCGGTGAGCGGCGAGGTCTTCAACGTGGGTTCGGGCCACACCTACAGCGTCAACCGTCTTGTGGAGCTCTTGGGCGGCCCGGTAACCCACATCCCCAAGAGGCCCGGCGAACCGGACCGCACCTTCGCCGACATCTCCAAGATCCGGCGCGTCTTGGGCTGGGAGCCCCGCGTCTCTTTGGAGGATGGCGTGCGCCGGATGATCGAGCATATCGACTACTGGAAAGCCGCCCCGGTCTGGACGCCGGAGCAGATCGCCAAGGCCACGGAGACGTGGTTCCGCTGCCTCACCCCGGCCGCCGAGAGGAGACCTTGAGAATGCCCATGGCCAAGCCCGCGCCGTCCCAGCCCAGGACCGACGTCTCCGGCAAGATCAAGGGGCTTACCGAGCTCGCCGCCATCATCCAGTCAGCGCGCCGCCGCGGCCGCAAGATCGTGCTTTGCCACGGGGTCTTCGACTTGGTGCACCCCGGCCACATCGTCCACTTCAAGGAGGCGCGCAAGCACGGCGATTTGCTGGTCGTGACGGTGACCCCGGACCGTTGGGTCAACAAGGGTCCGGGACATCCGCTGTTCTCCGAGCAACTTCGCCTGGAAAGCCTCGCCGCCTTGGCCATGGTCGACTATGTCGCGCTCAACGAATGGCCCACCGCGACCAAGGCCATCAAGCTGCTACGGCCGCATTTCTACGTCAAAGGCCGCGACTACGCAGACCCCAAAGCGGACCTGACCGGAAAGATAGGCGAGGAAGCAGCCGCCATCAAGTCCGTAGGCGGCCGCCTCGTCACTACCGAAGGCTTCACCTCGAGTTCCAGCCACATTATCAACCGTTTCTTCAGCGCCTATCCGGCAGAGACCCAGGAGTACTTGGATGGTATGCGCCGGCTTCACTCAGCCGACAGTATCATCGCTCACCTGCGCTCGCTCTCCAAGCTCAAGGTCCTGGTGATAGGAGAAGCCATCCTCGACCAATACTCCTACTGCCTGCCCCTGGGGAAGTCCCCAAAGGAAAACCTGGTCTCCACCAAATATTCGCACGAGGAGCTCTTCGCGGGCGGCGCCGTGGCCACGGCCAACCATCTGGCCGGCTTCTGCCAGTCGGTCGTCTTGCTCACTAATCTTGGACCGGACGCGAAGGAAGAGGCTTTCATCCGCGGCAAGCTCAGGCCCAACGTGCGCCTGGAGGCCGTCCGGACCCCCGAGCGGCCCACCGTGCGCAAGCAGCGCTTCGTGGATCCTGAACCGCTCCGCAAGGTCTTCGAGATCCAGTATCTCGACGACACGCCCCTGGACACCCGCACCGAAAAGGCCTGCCAAGCCAAGCTCGCCCGGGAGCTTCCTCGTCACGACCTGGTCGTGGTCAACGATTTCGGGCACGGCCTGATGACCCCCCGCCTGCGCGAGACGGTGCTCTCCAGCCGCAAGTTCCTGGCCCTCAACACCCAATCCAATTCCGCCAACCACGGCTTTAACGCGGTCACCAAGTACGCCCACGCCGACTACGTGGCCATCGACGAGCTGGAGCTGCGCATCGCGGCGCGCGACAAGTACGGCGCCATACCGGACCTCGCGGCCTCGGTGCGCCGCCAACTGCGCGCGGGCCAGTTCCTGGTCAGCCGCGGAGCGCTGGGCTCCTTCGTGCTCTCGTCATGCGGGTGGCACGAGTCGCCGGCCCTGGCCCTGCGCATCGTGGACCGGATGGGCGCCGGCGACGCGCTTTTCGCCGTCACCTCACCCTGCGCCTATCGCCGGGTCCCGCCGGACCTGCTCTGCTTCATCGGCAACTGCGTGGGCGCCTTGGCGGTCGAAATCGTGGGCAACCGCAAGCCCGTGGATCCCGTGGCCCTGTTCAAGTTCATCAAGACCCTGCTGAAATGACTCTGAAAGACCGACGCGTCAAAATCAATCCCGTTACCCAGGTGCGCTACTCCTACCTCGACCGGCAGTTCGCCGATATCGAGCCCATCGTCGACGATATCCGCAAGCTGGTCAAGTCCGGCGACTTCACCCTGGGCGCGCCCGTCGCCGAGTTCGAGGCCGAGTTCGCCCGGCTCATCGGATCCCAATATGCGGTAGGGGTCGGTTCCGGGACCGACGCCCTGACGCTCTCACTCAAGGCCCTGGGAATCGGGCCTGGCGATGAGGTCATCACTGCCGCCAACACCTTCGTGGCCACCGCTGGAGCCATCGCCGCGGCGGGAGCCCGCATCGTGTTCGTGGACTGCGACGACAAGTTCGTCATCGACGCGGACCTCATGGAGCGCGCCATCACTCCCCGAACCAAGGCCCTGCTACCCGTGCAGTGGGGGGGACAGCCGGCAGACATGAGCCGCATCATGGATATCGCGGCGCGGCACAAGATTCCGGTGCTCGAGGACGCCTGCCAGTCTATCGGAGCCGAGATCGACGGCCGCAAGTGCGGCACCTGGGGCGCGGCCGCAGGCTTCAGCCTGCATCCCCTTAAGAACCTCAATGTCTGGGGCGACGGTGGGCTCATCACCACTGATTCCCAGGAGCTGCGCGACCGGCTCATCCTCATGCGCAACCACGGCATGTCCACGCGCGATGAGTACGCATTCTACGCCTACAACAGCCGCCTCGATTCCCTACAGGCCGTGGTGGGGCTCCACCTCATCAAGGATTTCGAGTGGATCACCAACACCCGCATCGCCAACGCGGCAAAACTCGACGCGGCCCTCTCCAAACTGATCCCCCGCGTGACGCTGCCGCGGCGCGACGCCGGGGAGCGGCACGTCTATCACCTCTACCAGTTCCTGGCCCAGGACCGCGACCTCCTCTGCGCGCACCTGCGGGCGCATGGGGTAGAGGCCAAGGTCCACTATCCCGTGCCCCTGCACCTGCAGCCCGCCAGCCGGAGCCTCGGCTACAAAGCCGGGGACTTCCCGAAAGCCGAGGCCCAGGCCAAGACCACCGTCACTTTGCCCGTACACCAGCACCTCACTGCAGAAGAGCTCTCCTACATGATAAGCTGTGTAGAGGAGTTCTATTCCTAGGATGAAGGTCCCCTACGTCGACTTCCAGGCCCAGTATGCCACCGAGCGCAGGCCGCTCCTGCACGCAATCGACCGCGTCCTGTCGCGCGGCGAGTACATCCTCGGCCGGGAGGTGGCGGCTTTCGAGTCCGCGCTGGCCAGGCTCTGCGGCGTGCGCCACGCGGTCGGGGTGGCCAACGGCACCGACGCCCTCATCCTCACGCTCAAGGCCTTGGGCATCGGCCCGGGTCACGAAGTCATCACAGTCCCCAACTCCTTCGTGGCTTCCGCCTCCTGCATCGCGCTGGCCGGCGCCCAGCCGGTCTTCGTGGACGTCGGCCCCGACCAGCTCATGGACCCACGGCAGCTCGAGCGCGCGTTCACGCGCCGGACCAAGGCCGTCATCCCGGTCCACCTGACCGGGAAATGCTGCGACATGGACGCCATCGGGGCTGCGGCCCGCCGCCGCGGCCTGCCCGTCATCGAAGACGCGGCCCAGGCCGTGGGAGCCCGGTACCACGGCCGCCGGGCGGGGTCTTTGGGCCGCGCCGCCTGCCTGAGCTTCCACCCGCTCAAGAACCTCAACGCGGCGGGCGACGCCGGGGCCGTGGTCACGGACGACCCCCGCTTGGCCGAGCGGCTGCGCCTTCTGCGCAATCACGGCCTTAGGTCCCGCGACGAGGTGCTCTTCTGGGGCTTCAATTCACGGCTCGACGCCCTGCAAGCCGCCATCCTGCGCTCCCGCTTGAAGAGGCTGCGCGCCGTCGTAGCCCGGCGTCGGCGCAATGCCGAGACCTACCGTCATGCGCTGGCGGACCTGACGGACGTAGTGCAGTGCCCGCAGGATGCGCCGGACTGCCAGGACACCTACCACCTATTCGTCATCCAATGCGACCGCCGCGATGCGCTGCAGTCCTTCTTGGCCCGGAGGGGGGTTGCCACCGCAGTGCATTACCCCACGCCAATCCACCTGCAGCCCTGTTGCGCTGATCTGGGCTACCGGCAGGGGGACTTCCCCGAGGCCGAGCGGCAGGCCCGCCGGATACTCTCCTTGCCTGTGCACCAGCACCTCAAAAGGAGCCAGTTGGCCTACGTCATCCATTGCATCAGGAACTGCTATGGCCGCTGACCGCACAGGCCTCAGATCACCGCGGGTATCGGACGCGCGCTTGCGGCGCCTGGCGGACGAGGCCCGCCGGCTCATCATCGAGGTGGCTTGCCGCTCCCGCACGGCTCATGTGAGTTCGGCCCTGTCTTGCGTCGACCTGCTGGTCACCCTGTATTTCGGGAATCTGAGGCTCCCGCCCCGGCAATGGGACCGGCGGGACATCTTCGTGCTCAGCAAAGGCCACGCGGCGCTGGCCCTCTACGCCATATTGACTCTGAAGAGACTGATGCCCAGGAGCAAGCTCCTCGGTTATCTGCAAAACGACGGGACGCTGCCTGGACACCTGGATCGGACCAGCAACAAGGGCATCGAGGTCTCCGCCGGCTCCCTGGGACACGGCTTCAGCGTGGCCCTGGGCATGGCTCACGGCTACCGGCTCCGCAAAGACCGCCGGAGGGTCTGGTCGCTCATCGGCGATGGAGAATCCCAGGAAGGCGCGATTTGGGAAGGGGCGCTATTCGCCGCCCGCCTCGGGCTGGACAATTTCACCGCCATCCTGGACTACAACAACCTGCAAGGCTACGGCCGGCCGCGCCAACTCTGCCACTACGAGCCGGTCTTGGCCAAATGGCGGGCCTTCGGGTGGGACGCCTGCCGGATCGACGGGCATGACTTCCGGCAGATCCGGAAAGCTTTCCGGCGCCCACCGCGCGGCAGACCGCGGGTCATCGTGGCCGACACCACCAAGGGCAAGGGCGTCGCGTTCATGGAAAACGAACTCAAATGGCATTACCACATCGTCACCGAGGACCTCAAGCGCGAGGCCCTCAGCCAGATTGGGGGAGCCCGCCGTGCGCCATAGCGCCATAGAGGCCATCACTCTCATCGCCGCGCGCGACCCCCGAGTCTTCGTCGTGACCGGGGACGCCGGCTACGGCATCCTGGACAAGTTCCAGAAAGAGCATCCGGACCGTTTCCTGAACCTGGGCGTGGCGGAACAGAACATGATGGGCTTCTGCGCCGGCCTGGCCATGGCCGACTACAGGGTCTTCGCCTACAACATCGCCCCCTTCATCCTTTACCGCCCTTACGAACAGGTCCGCAACGATATCTGCTACCAGGCTCTGCCCGTGACGCTCATCGGCATCGGCAGCGGAGTCACCTACGCTCCCGGAGGCATGACGCACTATTCCGTCGAGGATATCGCCGTGGCGCGAACCCTGCCGAACCTCGCCATCCTTTCCCCAGCCGACCCCTGGGAGACGCGGGCTTGCATCGCGCACGCCTACCATCACCGGCACCCGACCTACATCCGGATCGCCAAAACCGGAGAGCCCGCCCTGCACGCCGGTCCCATAGCCTCCGTAGCAGCGCCTCTCCTCTTGCGCCCGGGCCGGGGAGTGGCGCTGCTCTGCCATGGCTCCATCAGCGCCGAAGCGCTGTCTGCCGCGGACGCATTGTCCGTCCGGCCGCTGGTCCTCTCCGTCCCCATGCTGCAGCCCCTTCCCTTCGCCGCCCTACGACGGCGTCTGCGCGGGATCCACACCGTGGTGACCGTGGAAGAGCATTTTGTCGAGGGCGGTCTGGGCAGCATCATCGCGGAGTGGATCGTCCGAGAGCGCCTACCGCTGCGGCTGGTCAAGCTGGGTATAGCCAACGAATTCATACACGCCATCAAGGATACCTCCGGCATGCGCCGCCATTACGGGATATCCGCCGGACAGATCGCGGCGGCCGTCAGACGCGCCGGCCAAAGGAGGGGATCATGTCCGACATAGCCCTGCGCCACGAGAACGAACGGCTTCAAAAGGAGGCTCTGGAAAAGCTCTTCAAGGCCACGGATCTTCCGGTCTTCGACATGTTCCGGAATTTCCCGGTGTTCACCCCCCGCTACAACCTGGCGCGCTTCCTCGTGCACTACGAACTGTTCAAGAAGGTCTGCGCGCTGCCCGGCGTCATCATCGACCTGGGAGTGTTCCAGGGCGCCTCGACCTTCACATGGGCCAAGCTCTCCGAGATATTCTGCCCCACAGACGTACGCAAGGTGGTTTACGGGTTTGACACGTTCGCGGGCTTCCCCTCGCTGGCGGCGGGCGACGAAGGCGTTGATTCCAAGAATGATCGGAAGGTGGGCGGTTTTTTCCCAGGCGCCACCATCGAACGCGACCTGCGCCTGGCCCAGGAGGCGATGCGCCCGGACAAGCACATCCGGCACATCGACCGCATCGAATTCGTCAAAGGCGACGCGGCCCAGAGCATCCCCGAGTTCGTGAAGGCCAAGGGCAGCGGCTTCAAGATCGCGCTGCTCAACGTCGATTTCGATCTCTATGAGCCGACCAAGGTGGCTCTGGAGCATTTCGTCCCGCACATGGTCCGCGGCGGCATCATCATCGCGGACGAATATGCCCTGGAGACCTTCGCCGGGGAGACCAAGGCTATCGACGAATACTTCCAGAAGAATTTCGGCTCCCGTCCGAAGGTCCAGAAGTTCAGCTGGCACAGCGTGCCCTCGGCCTATATCGAGGTCGATTGGTAGCCCGTTACTGATAGAGGCGTCGGACGGGAGATCTCGAGCCGTGACGTGCGCCGTTTTGATCAGCAGGAGCTGACCGGTGAAAGACCTGATTCTCGACGACACAAAGCTTTCCTGGCACAAGGAGCGGGTGGAGGCCTGGCTCCGCGGGGAACGCATCCCTCCGATTACGATCGACTGCGCCCTGACCAGACGCTGCAACTATCGGTGTGTTTATTGCATGGGCAAGCTGCAAGCCAATGACGAGAAGAGGATGACGCGCGACGTCATCTTCCGGTTCCTCGACGATGCCGCCGAGATCGGAGTCAAGGCGATCAGCTTCGTCAGCGACGGCGAAAGCACGTGCAGCCCCCATCTTTACGAAGCCATCTTGCGGGGTGCGGCCAATGGGCTGGACATCGCCCTGGGGACCAACGGCTATCTTCTCCAAGAAGCCCATTTGCCCGCGATCCTGCCCAAGCTCACGTATCTGCGATTCAACATTTCCGCCGCGACGCCGGAACGATACGCCCAAATCATGGGGACAAAACCCCAGGCTCTCGAGAAAGTCCTGGCGGTAATAAGAAAATGCGTTGAATACAAGAAAAAAGACAACCTGCCAGTGACGTTGGGCCTCCAAATGGTCCTTATGCCTTCGCTCGCCGACCAAATACTCCCCCTGACCGAACTCGGAGAGGGACTCGGCGTGGACTACCTGGTGATCAAGCATTGCAGCGACACCGAAGACGGCGCCCTCGGTGTCGAGTATGGCAAGTATTTCGGCCTCGTGGATGTGCTCAAGAAAGCCGAAGCTCTTTCGAACGATCATTACCTCGTCAAAGCCAAGTGGTCGAAGATCCTCAGCGGTGGGAAACGGTCTTACTCCCAGTGCTACGGGCCCCCGTTCATCATGCAGCTCAGCGGGTCGGGCCTGGTGGCTCCTTGCGGAGCGCTGTTCCACGCAAGATACAAGAAGTATCACATCGGCAATATCGCGGAGACGTCGTTCAAAGAGCTCTGGAAAGGCGACCGCTACTGGGAAATCGTGAATCTGATCGCGTCGGACCGCTTCGACGCCAGGACCATGTGTTCGTCCCTTTGCCTCCAGCATAAAGTCAACGAAGTCCTCTGGGGCATCAAGCGGGAAGGCGGAGTCCTGCCTGATGCCGTCGGAGCGCCGCCGATGCACATCAACTTCATCTAGGATACAGGACAAAATATGTATTTGAGGAAGAAGAAACTACATGAGCGGGAGCGTCACCGGCTGCCCGGCACCTTGCGGACCATCGTGCTCGACGTCACTCCCCGCTGCGACATGCGCTGCCCCCACTGTTACGCGGAGACTTTTTCCGACGTGGAGCCGATCGCCATCGAGATCCTGCAGCGAGCACTGGAACAAGCCCACGAAATGGGCGTTTCCCACTACGTGCTGATGGGCGGCGAACCCATCCTGGACCCAAAACGCGTCGAGGCGATCCTCGCCGCCTGTCATCCAGATGAGTCCTATATTACCGTGACGACCAACGGCTGGAGCATGACTTTGGACAAGATCCGCTGGCTCAAGAGCCTGCAGGTTGACAAACTCTCGGTCAGCCTCGATTCGGGGATCGAGGCGGAGCACGACGCCAACAGAAGGCCGGGATCCTATCGGCGGGTCATGCAGATGGTCGATGAGGCGTTGGGCGAGGATATCATCGTCGCCCTGGACGTCCTGGTGACGCATCAATCGTTGCACTCCGAGGGATTTCGAAAAGCCTACGACTATGCGAAGTCCAAAGGCATTCGCCTGGACCTGCAGATCGCGGAGCCCGTAGGGAAATGGGACGGCCGCAAAGACGTGCTGATCACCCCGGAAGACGCCCGCTACATCAAGGACCTGCAGATGAGCAGTCCTCTGACCCGCAACGGCGAGCGCACCATCAAGAGGGACATCTATGCAGGCCCGCAGGATCACTGTCCCGCCGGGAAGGATTTCCTTCATATCACCTCGCACGGGCACGTGTTCCCCTGCAATTTCCTGCAGTTCAGCCTGGGCAACATCCGCGACAAATCGCTCCAGGCGATGCGCAAGGATCTATTGACCTGTCATTGGTTCAGCGCGAGCCACCCCATATGCCTCTGTGGAGAGGACGAGAAGTTCATTGCTGCCTACATCATGCCTCATGTCGCCAGGCCCAAACCCCTCGCTGCGCATGAAATCTTCGACCTTCCTTACGGAGGACAAAAATGACCCCAAAAAACAAATTCGACGGGTATCGCAAATATGGCCCGGATTCAAAGATTGAAGGGAGGATCGCGTCCCACTGCAAGAAGTTCAAGCTCGACCCGCTCGATGCCGTGAAGCTGTTTCCTCTGTTGGCTCGTCGCCAATGGCTCAAGAGGTTCATGGCCCACCATGAGCTCTTTCTCAAGACGCTCGAGGTCCCTGGAGACATCGCCGAGTTGGGGGTATTCCGTGGAGTTGGCCTGATGACCTGGGCGAATCTCCTTGAATCTTATTGCATCGGGAGCCGGACCAAAGTCGTCTTCGGTTTCGATAACTGGAAGGGCTTTGTCGATCTGGCCAGCGAGGACGGCAAGGAGGTCGGTGCTGTCCAAAAAGTGGTCGGCGGGTTCTCGCCCGAACTCCATTTCAAGCAGTTAAAAGACGCCATCTCTATTTTTGATGAAGACCGGTTTGTCCCTTGGAAGAATCGGATTCGACTGATAGAAGGCAACATCGAAGATTCGGCACCGGCCTTCACGCAGCAGCATCCCGGCGTGCGATTCTCCCTGGTCCATTTTGACTGCGATTTGTACAAACCGACGAAGGCGGCCCTGCAAAGCTTTTGGCCCCGTCTCTGCCGCGGTGGCGTCATGATATTTGACGAATACGCGATTGCCGACTGGCCTGGCGAGACCCAGGCTGTCGATGAGTTCTTTGCGGACATGCCCAATATGAGAATCCGGACCTTCCCTTGGACCAATTCCCCGGGAGGCTACCTCATCAAGGAGTGACGAGGGCCTTAATCAAGAATTGGCCTTATCGGGCTCGCCGCCCACAATCCGGGCGTCACAAGGACACTGAAATATCTCAAACAGAACAACATGTTGAGTAGACCATCTTGCATGCGCATGGCACATCACCGCCCATGAGTCCGAATTCTCCAAGGAGCAAGACTTTGTCTGTGGTGATGCCCAACTACAATCACGGCCATTATATCCGAGAGGCCCTAGCGGCGTTCTTGAGCCAGTCTTTTAAGCCCATGGAAATCATTATTGTTGATGATGCTTCCACCGACAACAGCATCGAGATTCTGGAAGAGTTATGCAGAAACAACCCGACTCTCCATCTGGTGCGCAACGAACGGAACATGGGGGTGATGGCAAGCGCCAATCGCGCAGCGCGGATGTTGTCCGGCGACTACGCGCAATTCTCCGCAGCCGACGACAGAATCCTCCCAGGTTTCCTGGAACAGTCCATCGGGCTGCTGTCGCGGTATCCCCAAGCCGGACTCTGCTCCACCCTCAGCCTCATGTTGGGCAAAGACGGCCAGAACCTGGGCCCATACCAAACCCCGGTCGTCGCCGAGACCGAGTGCTATCTGCCGCCGGCGCGGATTGCCGCCATCTACAGAAAGAACGGCTCTTGGGTGGTCCCCAATACGGTCATCTTTCGGCGCGAGGCTATCCTGGAGTTCGGCTGCTTCGATCCTGCGCTGGGACCGTCGGCGGACGGGTTCCTGCACCACGCTGTTTCCTTGAAGTACGGGGCCTGTTTCATCCCGCGGCCTTTGGCAATGTGGCGACAGATGGAAACCAATTACTCATGGACCTACACGGCCGATTTCCGCGCAAGCATGGACATGGTGGGACGCATGGAGCACCGGATGCGCCACCAGTACCGCGACCTGTTCCCGCCTGACTACGTGGACCTGTTCAAACTGCGGGCCATGCGGAGCCAGGTGCACGGAATGATTGAGCGCAACCCCTACCGCCACGACCAGATCCTCGAAGTGGGGAAATCCATGCGGCTGCGACGCCCGCTCGACAAGATGTACTTCGCCGGCCTGCGGCTCTGTTTGGAGGTGGGCCTCTGGGCCACGAAGCTCTATATCCTATTGCAGCACCCTTTCCCGGACCAAGCACGCATCATCCTCAGGAAGCTGCGCCGGCTCGTAAGCGGGGCCTAATTGATGAGCCGCGTATTGATGGTAGTGCCAAGGACCGGATCCGGAGAGGAACCGAACTTCTGCTATGTCTTCCCCATCGGCTTAGTCTATATCGTAACCGCGATGCGGCAGGCCGGGCATTCGGTCGATTGCCTCAACCTCAACCACCGCCGCGGCTCCGTTGAGGAGCTGGTGCGAAGCAGTCTGGGCGGGGAGCGCAGATACGACTATCTCTGCACGGGCGGCCTCTCCAATGTCTATCGCGAGATACGGTCGATAGTCGGCGCCACGCGCAGGGCCAGGCAGGGGGCCCGCATCATCGTGGGCGGCGGGATCATCACCTGCGAGCCCGCGCTCATGTTCGAGGCCTTGAAGCCCGATTTCGTCGTCATCGGCGAAGGCGAAAGGACCATCGTCGAGCTTCTTGGCAGCCTGGAAAGCGGCTTGGAAATCGCAGAGGTGCCCGGCATCGGTTATCGGTCCGCGGCCGGCGGCTTCATCCAGACCCGGGAGCGCGCACCGATCGCCGACCTCGACTCTCTTGCCATGCCCGACTACGACGGCTTCGGGATCGAGGACTACCTTGACCATATGGCGCCCTCGGACAACCTCTTCTACGACCTGTTCGACCATCCCAGGGTCTATCCCATCACCTGCAGCCGGTCCTGCCCGTTCCTGTGCACCTTCTGCTTCCATCCCTTGGGGAACAAATTCCGGAAGAGGTCCGTCGCCTCGGTCATGGGAGAGGTCGAGTTGATGGTGCGGCGTCATCGCATCAACCTGCTGCTCGTCTATGACGAATTATTCTCCAACCAGCGCCAATGGATGAGCGAGTTCTGCCGCCGGATCACGGAGTTCCGCCAGGGACTCCCGTGGCCGCTGCATTGGATATGCCAGATGCGGGTCGACCATATTGACGAAGGGATGCTTAGGACGATGAAGGAGGCGGGCTGCTGTCTGGTGAGCTACGGGTTCGAGAGCTACAGCGAGAAGGTTCTCAAGAGCATGAAGAAGCACATCAAGCCCGAACAGATCGAGCGGGCCATCGGCGCCACCCTGCGCAACCATCTCAGCATCCAGGCGAACTTCATCTTCGGGGATACGCTGGAGACCTCCGAGACCGTCAGCCAGACTCTGGCCTATTGGAAGCGCAACAGCCATGCGGGGATCAACCTTGAATTCATCCGCCCCTACCCCGGCAGCGAGTTGTACCATAGATGCGTCGAGCGCGGGATCATCGGCGACAAGCTCGAATTCATCCAGGACCATCTCTTCGACATCTTGAACATGACGGAGACTATGAGCCAAGACGAATTCGAGAGGCTGAAGTTCGATGTTTATCAGGCTTGGCTGAAGCACAGGAGATACGCCTCGCCCACGCTTTTGGGAACCGGCCCGGAGGCGGCCGCAGGATTTCGGGTCAGATGTCCATATTGCGGAACGACATCAACTTACAGGAATTATCGGATGCCGTTCAGACATTACTTTTACCTCGAAGTCTATTGCCGCTCCTGCCGCTGGAGGTTCACGGTCGCGAGCCGGACATACAGGATTGTCGCGAAACTGGTGGTGTGGTCCTACTCGCTGCTGCCAAACGGGCTGAAGGTCCCGGCCTTCCGGCTCCAGAAAGGCCTGCGATTCAAGGCGCTTTTAAAGCGGTATGTCTTTCCCGCGCTGAAGGTCTAGGGCCGTTCAACGAACGATCGCGAAGAGATTGTTCCCGGACCGCTGCACTGCATAGCCCAGACCGCGCAGCAGGGCACCAGCCTCTTCTTCTTCCTGCGGCGAATGCACTTCCATGACCACCCTGGGCTTATGGCATCGCAACAGGGCCTGGCCTCCGCGCAGCACATGGGCGCCGTAGCCTTCCACATCGATCTTAAGGAACGACGGCTTCAAGGAAAGCTTTGCAGCCAGACCATCGAGGGTCTCCACGGCCACAGCCAGGCTCTTCCCGCCGGGCTCGCAGGCATTCAAGGAATGCCCTCCGGAATTGAGTCCATCAAGGAAAAGCAGCGCGCTCCCAGCCTTATCCGATAAAGCCAGCGGCACGGCAGTCACGTTGCGGAGCTCGTTGCGCGCCACATTCCTGGTCAAAAGCTCATAGTTGGCCGGCATCGGCTCGAAACTGTACACCCGCCCCGAAGCCCCCACCTCTTTCGCGGCCAAGGCCGCGTAGCAGCCTTGCTGGCCTCCGACATCCACGACCACGTCGCCCTCATGCAAAGAAAAATCACCCAAAGCGCAAGTGTGATAGATGCCCTCGACCCAGATCTCGCGCAGGATCATGAAGACCGTCATAAGATCGATCTCCAGACAGAGTCCCGGCTCGCCGCGCATGCGCACCCTCACGACTCTTCGGCTCCATCCTTGTCGGCTCAGATAGCCCATGGCCGCGGCATGCGCCTGCGTCGAGTCCGCCTGAGCCGAGCCTCGGCGCGCGATCAGATAATGCCACCAATACAACGTGGCGTAGGCCAGCCGGTTGCTCAGAGCTCCGCTCATCCCTAATTGAAAAGCGTAACTCCTGCAAATGTTAGTCAGGCCCGAAGGCAGACGCATCATCGCCTCCTACAGATTCCCATACCTATTCCGCCGGTCCTCGCCGACGGCGACTAAACCGGAGGCCGGAGACAGAGGAAATTAGTCCCATCGATGTCACGACACTCGAAGCCGGCGCTCCGGAAGACCGCCAAGAACTCATCGACGCTCGTTCCTTGGTCAGAAAGGACCTCCCTGCAGCATTCAATGAACACCGCCTGCAACCGCCGGTCCTCGATCATCCGATTCATGCCGGCGATCGCGAGGGACTCTCCGCCTTCGATGTCCATCTTCACGACATGCGGCCGCAGCACTCCCAGGTACTCGTCCAAAGGGACCATCCCGACTTGCTGAGAGATCGCGCCAGCGTGCCGCTCCCGGGGGCTCCGGATCGAATGTCCGCTGCGGCTGGGAAAGGACAGGTATAGGGTGGCCGCGCCGAAGGACCGCCCGGCGGCGCAAGGGCAAACGAATACGTTGACGCAGGCGTTTGCAACCACGTTCTTGACCAAGAACCCCAGGTTCGTCAATTCCGGCTCCAGAGCCAGGACCTTGCCCTGCTCTCCGACCAACTTGGATGCGAGGATCGTATAATATCCGATGTTGGCGCCGCAGTCCACAACCACCATTCCCGGGCGGACGACCCGCCGGAACTCCTCCACCATCTTCGCCTCGAAGACCTCGTTCATCTGCAAGACCTGAGACATCCCGGTATCATCCTTCGGGAGATACAGACGATATCCGTTGATGTCCACGAATGCAGGCTGCAAGCAGCGTTGCCACACCAGGGAGTGGAGCTTATTGAATAACCCGAATCCGAATCCCTTCCCCTGGAATACGCGGAAAAACGCCCGATACCATTCGGTCAACAAGACGACGCCTCCTCGCGGCAGAACCCGATCCCGATCTTCCCGGCCTGCCTAGCGCAAAACTGCCAGGACTTCCTTCAAGCTTTCATAGTTATCGTGGTCGATCAAGAGGAGAACCAGGCCGATGTAAACCGCGGCGCAAAGCCCTCCGCCCAACAGGAACGAGGTCCAGCTGCCGAGCCAGAAGTGGATCATCCACGCGACCGCCAACAGAACGGCGCCGGCCAAAAAGGGCCTCAGGCAGACGTCCTCAAAATACTCGCGCCCAGACATGCTGAAGAAATCGCGATTGGCGCACAGAATGAAAACCCCATTGACCAAGAGGGAGGCGAGGAAGAATCCCCAAGCCGCGCCGACGATGCCGAGCCGCGGTATCAGGAACGTCCAGAGAAACAGACACATCAAGGCCAACGCGACACCGGCCTTGACCCCATATTGGATCCGGCCGAGCCCCCCGACGGCGACGCCCGGCATGACGCCCATGAAATAGAAGAAATTGCCCATGGCGAGAAGCCGCAGCGGCCAGGTCCCGTACCGGGAGAACTCCTCGCCCAGCCACAGGGTCAAGAACTGGGGCGCCAGCACCATGAGCATGACGAAACCGGGGACGACCAGCCAGATGACGAGCTGGGAGCACCGGCGATAGAAGCGCCTGACGCCCGCGGCATCTTTGGCCCCATGGAGCTCGCTGAGCATGGGAAAAGCCACCGTCGTGATGGTCGATGGGATGATCCAAAACTTCTGGAGGATGGCCGAGGGCATCATGTAGTAAGTGAGCTGCGAGAGGGGGAGCATGCATCCGATGAACAACTTGTCCCATTGGAAAATGACCGACCACGACAGCAGGCCCACGAAGCCGGTGATGCTGAAGATCAAGAAATCCCGGAAAGGCTTGCGGCCCGACTCCAGCCAGAAGTCCCAGGCCGGATAGACCGGAAGGAAGTGCAACGCCGATGCGAGGGCGGCAAGGCCGACGACGGCGTTGATGACGACGAACGCTCCTCCGATGGCAAGGATGCCGCAGCCGCGCCACAGGAGGAGCGCCACGCTGCCCAGGAACAGTCCGGCCTGCAGCAAAGAGAGCGTGTTGGAGAGATCGTAGCGCTGCAGGCCCTGCAGGACGTTCTGCCCATATTGCGCCAGGGCGAAGCACACCCCGCCGACGCTGGCGCAGGCCATGACCCAGACCGCCAGCTTGAGCGATGCTGGTTCGACTTTCAATAGATGCGCGACCTCTTGCCTGAAGACCAAGACCGCCGCGGCTCCCAAGCACACCCCGAAAGCATGCATCCAGAGAGAGGTGCCGAGGACCGCCCTCAGGGCGCCTCGGTCGCCCGAGCCCAGGTGTTCGGAGACGTATTTGACCGTGGCGTTTCCGGCCCCCAGCGAAAGAAGCATGAGGTAGCCCGACACGATGCCCAGCAGACTATAGAGAGCGTAGCCCTCCGAGCCGAGCTTCTTGACGATGTAGGGAATGAGCCAGAAGGCCAGGATCGCAAGTCCGGCTTGCCCAGCCATGTTCCAGCCCGCATTCCGAGCCAGGCGAACGGATCGGGAAACTGGCTTCATTGAAAAGGGAGACGCGGCGACTGCGGGTCCGGACGCAGCTTCTTGTGCATCCTGATGTTATAGAATTCGTCCTGGTTGTAATCCCCGTACTCGTTCCGGTGCGCGTACAGGTCCATCACGATATCCTTCACGGTGTATTGGGGCTGGAAACCGAGTTCCGTCTTCGCCTTGGCGATGGAGACTTTGTAGTTGCGGAAATCGCGGAGATTCCCGATCTCCAGGCCGATCTTCTTGCCGGTCAGTCTCTCCAGCTCGAATTTCACCAGGTCTCCCGCCTGCCCCACGGTGTAATTGTCCGAAGCGACATTGAAGATCCCATGCGTCTCTTGGTCCGCCTGGATCGCCCGGAGCATGGCCGCCGTCGCGTCCTGGATATGCAGGATCGGGCGCCAGATCGAGGGATTATTGATATGGATGCGGCCCTCCGTCATCGCGGTCTTGAACATCGTATTGATGATGAGGTCCATCCTCATGCGCGGGCTATGCCCGGACACCGTGCCCTGGCGCAGGCATATGACGGAGAACGATTCATCCTCCATCTGCAGCACTCCGCGCTCGCCCTGCAGCTTGGATATCCCGTAGGGATAGCTGCAGGAGACGGGCGCCTCCTCGTCGTCGAGGTGGTTGGTCGTGTAGCCGTAGATCGAGCAGGACGAGGCGTATATGAAGCGCTTGATCCCAGCCTTCTTGGCGTTGAAGGCCAGGTAGGACGGCAGGGCTCCGTTGTAGATGAAGTTCTCGGCGGGGCTGTACTCGGCCATGGGGTCGTTGGAGAGCCCGGCCAGGAAGACGATCTGGTCGAAGCCGGCCAGGTCCTCGACCGTGCAGGCGAACAGGTCTTTCTTGACGACCTTGACTCCCGCCGGGAGGTGATTGCCGAACCACAAGAGATCGATGACCTCGACCTGATAGCCGTGTTCGACGAGAACCCCGGCCAGGGACGAGCCGATGTAACCTGCGCCGCCTGCCAGCAAAATCCTCATATCCCCGCCTTGGCCATCCCCAGCCTGGGCGCGGTGAATTGATCCGATCTGGGATCGTTCTGCCAGCCGGAAACGGTCAGCCCGGCCCTATCCTTCTCGCTGATCAGTTCCGATCCCCGGGCCACAGCGTCGAACAGCCCCTTGAGCTCGGCCGGGCACAAAGACCAATCGATGTCCGGGGCCAGCGGGGAGATCCCCGCCTCGCAGCCGGCGCTGTACTCTCCCGTGCACAAATATTGGATCTGCGTCGGCTCCATGAAAAGATTTCCGTGCGCGAACCCGGGCGGGACCCAGATCCATTCGTCCTGGTCGGAGTCCTCGTGGTAAGGCATGTCCCAGGCCAGTATCTTTCCGTACGTCGGCCGGTCTTTCCGGATGTCCAGGACGAGGTCGATCATCCGGCCGCGCAGCGTGCGGACGAGTTTTCCCATAAACGGGTTCCACTGGAAGTGCAGCCCGCGCACGGCGCCGGCCTTCGAAAAGCTCTCGTTGCCCTGCACGAATTCGAGCCCGCGCAGTCCATCCGAGCCGGGATGGTCCCGAAGGTCTCTCTTCCTGAAGGTCTCCGTGAAATATCCGCGCGCATCGCAAAAACGCGCGAAGACGACGACCTTGACTTCAGGTATAGCCAAGCTCTTTATCGAGAGGATTCTCACGAGCGGTTCTTGAAGGCCCAGGATGGCGGTTCTACGGCTCAGCGAATATATAACATCTCGACAACCCCCAGCAACTTGAGGCCAGCGGCCCGAGCTGAGCGCCGGCGGCTAAGCCGAGGGCGCGGTAGGGGCGGCGGGCTGTGCCGGCTGCTGCGTCGGGAAGCCCAGGTAGCGCAGGAAGGCCTCCTCGTCGGGCTCGCGCCCCAGGAAGGCCTTCAAGGACTCGGCTTCGTCGCGGCTCGATCCCGTCTGCAGGATCTCCTTGCGGTAGGACCGGCCCACGGCGGGGTTGTCTATGCCTTCCTTCTCGAAGCGCGAGAAGATGTCCTGGGCGTAGACGCGCGACCAGAGGTAGCCGTAGTAGCCGGCCGCGTAGCCCATGAGATGCCCGAAGCTGGCGGGGAAATGGGTGCCGGGCACGGGCGCGGGCAGGCCGAGGTCCTTCCAGATGGCCTCCATCACGGCCATAGGGTCCACGGGCCCGGTCATGAGGTTGTAGACCAGGTCGAGCGTGGCCAGGGCGACCTGGCCGAGCTCGGCTTTGGCATGGTTGAAGTTCTTGGCCGCGATCATCTTGTCCAGGAGCGCCTGCGGGAGCTTCTGGGAGGGGTTCTGCCAGTGGCCGGAGAGCTGAGCCAGGACCGAGGGCTGCCAGACGAAGTTCTCCAGCATCTGCGACGGGGCCTCGACGAAGTCGCGCGCCACGCGCGAGCCGGAGAAGTCGGTGTAGCGGGCCTGGGTCAAGGTCTGGTGCATGAGATGGCCGAACTCGTGGAAGAAGGTCTCGACCTCGCTGTGCAGCAGCAGCGAGGGCTGGTTGGGAGTGGCCTTGGTGAAATTGCCGACCATGGCTGAGACGGGCTGGCGGTAGGAGCCGTCCGGGAGCTCGCGCCCCTGGAGCAGCGAGAAGGCCGCCATGTGCTCGTATTTGCCGGCCCGGGGATAGAGGTCCAGGAAGAAGTGGCCGATCTGCCGGCCCGTGGCCGCGTCCGTGATCTTGAAGAGGCGCACGTCCGAGGACCAGGCCTGGGCCGGGACCTCCGTGAAGCGCACTCCGAGCAGGTTCTGGTAGACCTTCATGGTGCCTTCGACCACGGTGTCTACGGGGAAGTACTGGCGGACCTCTTCGTCATCGAGGTCGTAGAGGCGCTTCTGGAGCTTGACCGCGTAGTAGCCGCGGTCCCAAGCGGGGATGCTCTGCGCGGCCGGGTCGTCCGCGCGCTTCTCTTCGAGCATGCGCGCTTCCTCGGCCTTGGCCGGGCCCTGCAGGAGGTCTTTGAGCCGGGTGAGGAAGGACTGCACGCGGTCCGGGGTCTTGGCCATGCGGTCTTCGATGGCATAGTGGGCGTAGGACTTGTAGCCGAGTACGCCGGCGAGCTCCCGGCGCAGTTGGAGGACCTCGGTGAGGATGGGCATGTTCTCGACCGCGGCGCGGTTGGCGTACTTCATGTAGAGTTGGCGGCGCAGGTCCGAGTTCTGGGCGAGGTCCATGAATGGACCGTAGGAGGGGTAATCGAGGCCGATCTTGACCTTGCCGTCCGGGGTCTTCTCCAGGCCGTCTATGTAGGACTGCGGCAGGCCGGCGAGCTGGGAGGGGTCGACTTCGAGCTTGTCGTTGACCTCGCGAAGATTCTTGGAGAAGGCCTGGGAGAGGTCGGAGAGGCGCTGGCGGATCTGGTTGAGACGGTCGCGCTGGTCCTGGGGAAGTCCCATGCCGCTGCGCTCGTAGCCCCGCAAAGTCTCTTCGAGGAGCTTCTTGTCCTCGCCGGTGAGTTGCTCCCCCCTGGCCGCTACGTCCTTGTAGGCCTGGTAGATGTCCTGGCGAGCGGCCAGCCCGATGCCGAGGCGGCTGCTGCGGCGGTCGATGGCATCGGCCATGCGGCGGACCTTGGGGTCCTGGGAAACGTCGGTCATGAAGGACGGCCCGACCGTGGCTTCCTGGAAGCGGGCGTCGGCCTCGGAGAGGGGCTGGACCGTGTTGGCGAAGCCGCGCTGGTCCGCGGGGATGGCCATGACCTTCTCGATGGCCTGGAGGTAGTCCTTCTCGGCGACCTTGTACGCCGCGGCCATGCCGCGGTAGGTGGTGGGGTAGGAGAGGACCGGGACTCCGGTGAGGACCGAGGCGCCCGAGAGGCCGGAGGAAGGGGAGGCTGTGTTGATGCCGGCGGCAAGGCTGCCTAGTCCTGCGTTTACGCCAGCGGTCTGGACGGGGGCGACGACGGCGCCAGCCGCCCAAAGGGATGGGGGGATGAAGAGGATGAGGGAGAGCAGGACTCTCAAGAGGTTCATGATAAAGATTCTAGCTTGCGCCTGCGCCGGGCGCATGAAGCGAGAGGCCTATGGG
The DNA here is from genome assembly GCA_026388095.1 of Elusimicrobiota bacterium. Classification (NCBI taxonomy): domain Bacteria; kingdom Pseudomonadati; phylum Elusimicrobiota; species Elusimicrobiota bacterium. Next base: position 102,960 of record JAPLKL010000006.1, read on the forward strand.
GAGGGTGGCAAGATTCCCATCCCAAGTGGGTCTTTTGGGCGCGGATTTCATATAATCGAGTCCATGTCCGTCGCGAAGAAGGCGTCCTACGTCCTGGTGCCGCTGGCGGTCCTGGCCTCGGCGTGGATGCATTTGGCTCCCATCGTCCTGGCCGGCCTTTTCTCCTACATGATCCTGGACCTGACCTACCGGGGGCTCGCGCGGCGCCTCTCGCCCCTGCTCTCCCGTTGGCTGGCGCTCGCGGTGTTCCTGGTCGCCGCCGTCGCGCTCGGGTGGATGGTCGCCCGCTTCGTGCGCGCCACCCTCCACACCTTGCCCCAGATCGCCGCCGCCGCCATCCCCCGGGTCATCGTCCTCGCCGAATCCCACGGCATCGACCTGCCCTTCGACAACGTCTACGAGCTGCGCGAGATAGCCATCCAGAAGATCAAGGAGAATGCCGAGGCCATCACCAAGACCAGCGGCGTGCTGACCGTGCAGTTCTTCCGGATCCTCATCGCCGTCTTCGCGGCCATACTCGCCTTCTTCTGCCCTCCCCCGGAGGTCCACGCGCCCAACCTCTTCGATGAACTGGGCCGGGAGCTGGCGGAGCGCATGCGCACCTTCATGGCCGGATTCGAGAAGGTCCTCGGCGCCCAGCTAGGCATCTCCGCGGCTTACGCCGTCCTGACTCTCGCCTTCCTCGTCACGATGGGCTTCTCGCACCTGATCTTCCTGACTTTGGCCACCTTCCTCTTCGGCGTCATGCCCATCATCGGCAACATCATCAGCAACGCCATCATCGTGGCCACGGGGCTGACCATATCCGACCGCCACGCCGCCTTCGCGCTGGTCTTCCTGATCGTCATCCACAAGAGCGGTTATTTCGTATACGGCCGGGTCCTGGGCACAAGCATGAAGGTGCCCATGTGGCAGACCCTCCTGGCCATCCTCCTCGGCGAAGTCGTCATGGGCGTGCCCGGCATCATCATGGCGCCGACCCTGCTGCATTACGTCAAGGAAGAGTTGCGCGCCATACCGTCCGCGCGCTGAAGTCAGCCGGGGTCAACCGATGAGCTCGTAGCCGTCGTCCGTGGTCTGGATACGCTTGCTGTCATCCGGGCCGAAGTCCTCGCGCAGCCGCTGCACGGTCTTCTCCAGGGCGCTGACGTGGTCGCCCGCGCCCCAGACCGCGGTCATGAGCTTCTCCCGCTTGACCGCGTCCTTGGCCTCGATGAGCATCTTGAGCACCTCGGCCCGGGTCGGAGGCAGCGTCGCGACCGTCCGGCCGGATATCCAGACCGTGCGGAAGCGCGTGTCGAGACGGACCTCGCCCTTGGCCACTTCGGAAGGGAGGGCGGGAGCGCGCGGATACTGGGCGATGAGGCGCCGCACGAGGCTGATGAGGGGCTTGAGCTCGAAAGGCTTGCGCACGTACTCGCGCACGCCGTGGGCGCGGATGGACTGCTCGAGCATGTCGGCCTTGTCGCTGTGCGCGGTCATGACCACGATGGGGATGTCGCGCACCGAGGTGTTGGAGGTCACCTTCTTGATGACGTCCACGCCGCTCAATATCGGCAGCATGAGGTCCAAGAGGACGAGGTCAGGCTGCAGGGACAGGATCTTGTCGTAGCCTTCCTGGCCGTTGAAAGCGTAGTGCGTCTCGAAGCCCTCGCGGTTGAAGGCGAAGCTCAAGATCTGCTGCAGGTCGCCGTCATCCTCGACAATGAGCAAACGCGGCATGCGGGCAATCTATTAAATATCGCGATTCTTGACAAGGGCGGCGGGTCACCGGCTCCTGCCGGCCAGAGACGCCGCGACGGCGCGGTCCTTGACGGCGCTGGGGAAGTCCGGCTCCAGCGCCAGCGCGAGATCCAATTTCGCGAACCCATCGCGCCACCGCTCCCGGCTGAAGTCGCCGCGCGCGCCGACGTAGAGCTCGTAGGCTCGCACGGACACGCCGGAGCCCGCGACGCGATAGAGCAGCGAGCCTTCCTGCGGCTCCGCGTGGAGCAACTCGTAGCGCCGCGGGGCGGAGCGGATCCAGTCCCACACCCGCAGCCAGGATTCCTGGTGCGCCGGCGCGATGTCGGTGAGCGGAAAGAACAGGAGGACAGCGCGGATGTCCTTCTGCGCCAGGAGATAGCGGAGCTCATCGGCGTCCCGGATTCCCACCGGAAGAGAATACGCCTGACGGCCCGTGTAGATGTAGACGGTGGGGGCGTTGTTGCTCAGCAAGGCGGAACCCTCTCCCAGCAGGCTCTGGACCGACTTCCAGGTGGCCGTCGGATTCTGCGCGTTCCCGTAAGGGCGCCTCATCAAGCCGTCGGCCGCCAGCCGGGCGTCCTGGGCCGCGTAGGTGGCGGCCAGAAGCACGGCGGCGGACCACCCCAACAACCGCGACTTTCCGCCTCGTCCCAGCAAGGCCAGCAGCCCCAGGACCATGAACACGGCGAGTAGCGGCATCAGGGGCAGGAAATAACGGACATCCAAAGGGCGCCAGAGCAGATGGACGGCCAGGTAGAGGCCCCAGGCTGCCGCCGCCGAGCGCGTTCCCGGATCCGGGTTCCTCCTGAGGAGTTCGCGCAGGCCCAGGAGGGCCAGCGCCATGGAACCCAGGAGCGCCAGGGCGCGGCTGGGCCCGGGCGCAAATCCCGGAGGCAACAGGCCCGCGGCCTGGACGAAGAGGGTGTCCAGCACCGCCCACCAGCCGCGCCAGAGTTGCGCGGCCCCCAGGTCCGCGCGCCATTCGCCGAGGTAGTCCGACACCTGATGGGAGAGCGCGTAGTTGCGCAGGAGCCAGGCGCCCCAGATGGCGCAGGCGCCGGCGACGATCGGCCAGAGACGGCGGCGCAGGTCCGCCCTGAAGGCGAGCATCCCCAAGACGGCCGTCAGGACGATGCCTTCCGGCCGGGTCAATGCGGCCCAGCCCAGCAGGAGGGCGGGGGGCCAGGCGGCCGCGGCCGGCCGGTCCTCCTTGAGAAGACCATCGAGGCGCGGCAGGATCCAGAGCCACAGGACCAGGAACCAGGACTCCGCAGTGACCAGGCTGCACAGGCGCGCGGTGGCCGGATTCAGGGCGAAGAGCAGGACCGCCAAGCCCCGCTCACGGCCGGAGAGGCGACCCGCCAGCCAGCGGTGCAAAAGGATGGCCGCGACCAGGATGAGGGCCACGGCCAACCCCTGCAGGAGCTGCCAATGCGGGGCGACGCATCCGACCCAGGGCGAGAGGAAGAGGGGGAAGCCGGGCAGGAAATGGATGAGGGGAGGGGTGTCCGGTCTGGTGAGGTCCACGTAACGGCCCTGGAGCAAGGATCGGGCCCCCGCGATGTAGGACGCGTCGTCGATCAGGACGCCGACATAAGAGCGGCCCAACTGCGTCGCGTAGAACAGGGCGGCCAGGAGAAGGATCAGCCGATAAGGCCTGTCGCTGAGCTTGCTCCCTGCGGGTCCGCCGCTAAGCTCCATGCGCAAGCTTGTAGGAGCGGAGGATGCGGCCGTTGAATATGGAATGGAAGTCGCCTTGGGGATAGTAGCCGGCGATGATGTCCGCGTCCAAGGTCTCCGGGAGCACCTGGGTCTTGTGCACGGTCTCGCATTCGAAGGCCAGGCCGCAGCCTTCCAGGACCGAGACGCCCCGCTCCAGTCCCGGGCCCACCTTGAGCCCCAAGGACTCCACTTTATCGCAATCACGCCCGGACTTGCTGCCGCAGAAGGCCAGCTCATCGGCCAGTTGCCCTTCCTCGGGCACGCAGACCGAGAATCGCCGCGACCTTTCTAAAAGGCCGAAGGTGTGGCGGGACGGCCGCACGAGCACGGTCATGATGGGCTCGCCCCAGACGACGCCGGCCAGGGCCCAGCCGATGGTCATCGGATTGGGCCGCCCTGTCTCATCCTGGACCACCAAGAAGGCCCCGCCGCCGCGCAAGGCCCTGCAGAGCTCCGCGAAACCCGCCGAGAATTCCAGCTCGCGTTGCTTCATGCGTCGGCCGATATCTCGAGGAGGCGCGCCGCCTCGTCGATCTCTCCCACCAGCCGGACCTTCTCATCGCTGTCCGGGGGCAGACGCCGCAGCAGGTCGAAGAACCGGTTCTGCGCGCGGTAGCGCCAGCGCGTCAGGCCGGCGGCCGGAGCCAGCGCTGCCAAGGCCGCCAGCCGCCGCAGCCAGGCGGCGGAAAAATCCTTCTCCAGCGAGTCCAGGACCCAGAAGGCGCAGGACTCCCATTCCTCTTCCGCCGCGGCCGAAGGCGCGCAGAGGTCCGCGGATTTGGCCCGCGCCATGGTCGCGGCCACATCCGAGAGGTCCGCGTCCGGATTCTGACGCAGGCCCCTCACCCGGCGCAGGAGCCAGGCGTCCAGGGCCGCCTCGGTCTGGCCGCGCAGTCCGGGCGGCAGTTCCAGGCCGAGCCGCGCGTGCTGCTCGGCCAGGCCCAGGCATTCGTCCATATCGAGCAGCGGCGAGTCCTCCCAGAACTGCCGGCGCTTTTCCACCAGGATCCTGAGGATGCGCTCTCGCTCGTCGGCCAGCAGGTCATCGAAGCCGAAGCGGCGCCCCTTGGCCAGCGGCCCGGCCACGGCGCTGAGGTCGAATCCTTGGCCCTCCCGCGCCGACCGGACCCGCTCTCCAAGAGCCTCCAGGCCTCCGGGCCCCAGGTCCGATGACGAAACCAGGGCCGTGACCGTGTAGTCGGGCATGGCCGCGGCCAGGAAGGTCCGCCGCCAGCGCTCGCCGGTGATGCCGTCGCGGACCGCGACCTGGCCTGAGACCAAGCGGATGCCGCCGACCTGAGCGCGCGCCAAGCCGGAGAATTCCGCGGCGGCCTGCCCCATCGGCCACACCTCCTGGCCCTCGCTGAACAGGCTGGCGATGGCATGGTGAGCCGCGGCGCGGTCCTCGTCCATCCGGCCGGCCACCGCCAGCTTGCGGTACACGCCCTCGCCGTTGCGATGCTCGGCATAGTTGCTGGGCGCCGATTTCAGGCGCGCGGCCAGCCCGCGCTCCAGTTCCACTCCGGCGGCCAGATGCGCAAGCTCCGCGGCCCGGGCCGCATACTGGAGGTTCTGCACGGCCTCTATGCCGGAGATATCCGAGAAGAACCAGCCGCAGCTGGTGTACATGAGCATGGCATGCCTCTGCATCTCCAGCAGGCGCAGCGCTCTGACCCGGTTCTCGGGAGAGTCTTCGGCTTTGAGATGCTCCGCCATGAACCGGGAAACGTTCTCGTCCGAACGCTCCAGGATGACCGAGATGTAGGCGTCGCGCGCGGCCCAGGGCTCGCGCAGGAGGCGGCCGCCCTCGCGCTCGAAGGTCAGCGCCAGGTGGTCGCGCAGCCAGTCCAGGGCCTCGCGCAGCGGCCGGCGCCAGGACAGGCTCTTGCCTTCGCCGCCGCAGCCGCAGGCGTCGCTCCAGCGCGACACGCCGTGGCTGCAGCTCCAGGAGGTCCCGAGGCCGCCCTCGCCGGGCTTGACCTCGGCCTCCCAGGTCGGCGGATGCTCGGCCAGGAAGGCCGCGTAATTGACCACCTCGATGCCGCGCTTGGGCAGCTCCTGGACCAGGAGGTGGGCCAGCCCCATCTCGCCGAACTTCTCATGGTGCCCGTAGGATTCCCCGTCCGTGCAGAGGTTGACCAGCTGGTCCTCGGCGGCGGCGGGGTCGAAGGCGCCCAGGATGCGGTCCGCCCAGGCTTTGGCGTTGACCATGACCTTTTCGAAGGCCACGGCGTGGGAGAGGCCGCCGTCGTAGAAGAAGAGGGCCAGGGACTTCTTGCCCTGCGAGCCGGGGGCCGACCAGCGATAGGCCCGGCGGGGATCGAGACCGCCGGAGGACACGTCGGTCCAGGCCTCGCTGCCAAGGCGCCGCACGCGCCGCGCCTGGGTCGGGGCGAGCACGGCGTATTTGAGTCCGTGCTCGGCCAGGGCCTCGAGGACCGCGTCGTTGCAGGCGGTCTCCGGGATCCACAGCGCCTCGGGCTCGCGGCCGAAGCGGTGCCGGAAGTCGGCCAGGCCCCAGAGGATCTGCGTGCGCAGGTCCCGCGGCTTGGCCAGGGGCAGGATCATGTGGTTGTAGGCCTGGGCCATGGCGTTGCCGTGGCCGGAGAGGCGCTGCAGGCTCTTGCGGTCCGCGTCGAGCAGGCGGCGGTAGTCGTGCGGGTGGGCCTTCTCGAACCAGGTGAGCAAGGTGGGCCCGAAGTCGAAATCGAGGTATTCGTAGTTGTTGACCAGCTCGCTGATGAGGTTGTGCGCGTCCATCAGGCGCGCCTGGCTGTTGGGGATGTAGCACTCGCGCGCGATGCGGCGGTTCCAGTCGTGCTCGGGCTTGGCCGAGGGCTGGCGCTCCACCGTCTCGGTCCAGGGGTTCTCGCGGGGCGGCTGGTAGAAATGTCCGTGGATGCAGAAGTAGCGCTTGGTCATCCGGGAGATTATAGGGTTTTGGCCCGTCGGCCGTCCACCGGCCGAGGCGAAATGGTATCATGGCGGGGCATGCCGAGGACCGCGGCCTTCTGCATGCTTCTCGCCGCCATCTCGGGCGCCGCCGCCTGCCGCAAAGACCACCGGCCCGAGCAATGGAAGGAGAAGTCGGAGGAGAGCATCGACCTCTTCGACCAGGGCCGCTATCTGGAGGCCCTGCAGCCCGCCCTGCAGGCGCAACAGCTCGCCCAGGAGGTCTTCGGACCGGCCGATATCCGGACCGCCTACTCGCTGGACCAGTCAGGCAAGGTCTACCGCCGCAACGGCGACCTGGAGAAGGCCCGTCCCCTCTTCGACTCCGCGCTCAAAGCCGCCTCGGGCGTCCTGGCCGCCGACGACGCGAAGCGGGCGCATTTCTACGACAACCTGGCCGAGCTGCTCATGGTCGAGGGCCGCTTCGACGAGGCGGAGGACTACTACCAGAGCTCGCTGCACGTCCTGCAGAAGAACTTCGGCGAGCTCAGCGGGGCGGTGGCCTCGGCCTACGCCAAACTGGGCGCGCTCTACACGCGCTGGGGTGTCTACGAGGAGGCGGACCGGACCCTGCGCCGTGGGGAGGCCATCGGCTTCCGCGTGGGCGGCGCGGACGACTCCGCCGAGGCCCTAGCCGCGGCGAGCCTCTGCGAGGTCGGCATGGAGACGGCCGAGGGCCAGTTCTACGGCCAGGACCATTGCCGCCGGGCCTTGTCTTTGAGCCGGAAGCTGCCCAAGAACCACCTGGACCTGGCCCAGGCCCTGCGGCTCGACGGGACGCTCGCCCTGCGCGAGGGCCGGCTCAACGAGGCCGGAGCCTCTCTCCAGCAGGCCATAGACATCTACAAGCTGAGCCCGGGCGCGGACCCGCAGGGCCTGCGCCAGAGCTGGCTGGCCATGGCCGAGGTCTACGCGGCGCAGGGGCGGGGCGACGAGGCCGCGGCCCTCTACCAGAAGCTCCTGCCGCAGGACCCGAACCCTTACACCGGGGTCAAGTCCGCCCTACGCGCCGCCGCCTTCTATCACCGCCGTGGAGAACTCAAGACCGCGGAGTCTTTGTGCCTGCAGGCCCTAGCCAAGCAGGTGCAGGCTCCCAAGGCCGACCAGCGCGACCGCGAGGAACTGCTCCTGAGCCTGGCCGAGGTCTCGGCCGGGCTGGGCCGCAATGAGAAAGCCGAGGGCTTCTTCCGCCGCGCTTTGGAGGTCAACGAGGGACGGCACCACGGACCGGACCCTAGCACGCTGTCAATCTGGGAGGGCCTGGCCCGGGTCTACGTCGCGCGGGGCAAGCCCGACCTGGTCGAGATGTGCCTCAAGCGCATGCGCCAAGTGGGGGAGATGTTCGGCCGCCAGCACCCGGTGCACAAGGACGCCTTGCGCCGCATGGCCAAGGTCTACCGGGCGATGGGCCGCAAGCAGCGCGCCGAGAAGCTGGAGCGGGATGCGGACTTCGGCAGCGGCTAAGTTGTAGAATCACCGCGTGTCCGCGATATTCAGCCTCCTCCTTGGTGTGGCCGCGGCCTGCGCCGCCGCGGACCTGTCCCTGCACGAGATCGTGGACCGCGCCAACAAGGCCCTGCGCGGCGACACCAGCCACGCGCGCCTGACCATGACCATCACGACCCCCTCCTGGGAGCGCAAGCTCGACGTGGAGGGTTGGAACCGGGACCGCAAGCTGGCCTTCATCCTCATCCACGCCCCGCCCAAGGACGCGGGCAACGTGACCCTGCGCCGGCGCGACGAGATGTGGGCCTGGCTGCCGCGCGTGGAGCGCGTCATCAAGGTGCCGCCCACCATGATGCACAGCTCCTGGCAAGGCTCGGACTTCACCTACGAGGACATCGTCAAGGCCGACTCCATCGTCAAGGACTATGAGCACAAGCTCCTGGACAAGACACCGGAGGAAGGCCGCACGGTCTACCGGATCCAGGCCGACCCCAAGCCCGACGCGCCCGTGGTCTGGGGCAAGGTCCTGTTCTGGGCCGCGGTGTATCCGGGCGACGAGGTGGTGGGACTCAAGGAAGAGGACTACAGCGAGCGCGGCGAGCTCATCCGCACCATCACCCTCTCCGACATCAAGCGGATGGGGGGGAGATTGGTGCCCGCGCGGCTGCAGTGCCAGCCGCACAAGAAGCCTGGGCAGAAGACCTCCCTGCAGTACCATGAGATCGAATTCGACATCCCGCTGGCCGACGGCTTCTTCAGCCTCTCGCGGCTTCAGAAGGGAGTGCGGTAGTGCTCCGTTTGGCCTGGCGCAACGTCTGCCGCAACCTGCGGCGCAGCCTCATCACCGTGGCCTCCATGGCCTGCGGCCTGGCCGCCATCATGTTCGGCCAGAGCATGATCAAGAGCGTCCAGCGCCAGCTCATCGAGCGCGCCACCGGCTCCATCACCGGCCACCTCCAGATCCAGAACCGCAGCATCAAGGAGTACAAGTTCCCGGACAAGTACATCGAGGACCCCGCGCCTGTGGAGGCCGTCCTGTCTCGGCAGACCGGCATCAGAGCCTTCGGCAAGCGCATCGACGTCACCGGACTGGTCTCCTCTCCGACCGGCTCCGTGGGCGCCATGATCTGCGCCGTGGAGCCGGACAAGGAGAAGCAGATCACCACCATGGCCGGCTACATCACTTTGGGCCGCTACCTGGGCGGCGCCGAGCACGAGGCGGTCCTGGGCGACAAGATCGCCCAGCGCCTGGACCTGCGCCTGGGAGAGAAGGTTGTGGTCATGGCCCAGGCCGACGACGGCAGCATGGGCGCCGAAGCCTTCCGAGTCGTGGGGATCTATCACACCGGCAGCACCACCTTCGACGGCCAATTCATCTATATCCCGCTCGCCGGCGGCCAGGCCCTGCTGGCCGCGGGCCGCAAGGTCAACCAGATCGTGGTCCGGCTCGACGACATCGGGCTCGCCGACCGGGTGCGCGCCGAGCTGGCCGAGAAGCTGGGCCGCGGGCCCGTGCAGGTCCTGCGCTGGCTCGACATCGACCATGAGATCGTGGCCATCCAGACCTTCCAGAACGCCCTGCTCGACATCGTCCTGCTCATCGTGTTCGCCATCGTGGCCCTGGGCATCCTCAACACCTTGCTCATGAGCCTCTTCGAGCGCGTGCGCGAGTTCGGCGTGCTCATGGCCATCGGCGCGCGGCCGCGCTGGGTCATGAAGCTGGTGCTGGCCGAGTCCGTCATCCTGGGCTCGGTGGGCACGGTCCTGGGGCTCGGGATCGGCTGCCTGCTCATCACCTACTACGGCAAGGCCGGCCTGCGCCTGGCCGTGGGCGACGCTCTGTCCTATTTCCTGCCCTTCCCGTCCGTCATCTACCTCCGCTTCGACTGGCCCAGCCACGCCCGCGCCCTCTGCGCGGTGCTGGTGGTCAGCGTGCTCGCGGCCCTGCCGCCCGCTTTGCGCGCCTGCCGCCTCAATCCCTCGGAGGCCCTGCGCCATGTCTAAGGCCCCCCTGATATCGGTCCGCCACGTCTCCAAGACTTACGCGGCCAAGGTCACGGCGCTGACCTCGGTGAGCATGGACTTCCAGGCCGGAGAGTTCTCCGCCATCGCCGGGCCTTCCGGCTCGGGCAAGACCACCTTGCTCAACATCATCGGGACTTTGGACGCGCCCAGCTCGGGGGAGGTCCTCTACGAGGGCCGCAAGGTCTCGCACCTGTCCCCGCCCGAAGCCGCGGACTTCCGCCTGCGCTCTTTGGGCTTCATCTTCCAGGCCTACAACCTCATCCCGGTGCTCAGCGCCGTGGAGAACGTCGAGTATCCCATGGTCCTGCAGGGCGTGCCGGCCTCGGAGCGGCGCGCCCGCGCCTTGGAGGTGCTCGGCTGGGTGGGCCTGGAGACCATGGCGAACCGCAGGCCCAACCTGCTCTCGGGCGGCCAACAGCAGAGGGTCGCGGTCGCCCGCTCCATCGTGCACCGGCCCATGGTGGTGCTGGCCGACGAACCCACGGCCAACCTCGACTCCAAGACCGCGGCCTCTTTGCTGGACCTCATGGGCTCGCTCAATCAGGACCGCGGCATCACCTTCATCTTCTCCAGCCACGACCCGGCCGTGCTCTCCCGCGCGCGCCGCGTGATCCACCTCCACGACGGGAAGCTCGCTCCGTCATGATCGTTGCGGCCGCACTCTGGCTCTGGACCGCGGCCGGGCCGGTGCAGGCCAAAGAGTCCCATCCCGGTCCCGTGCGGCTGGAGGCCTCGGGCTATCTCAAAGAACTCTGGCAGTATTCTCATTCCGGGCTCGACGGCAGGCCCTTCTTCCTCAATCTCGACCGGGCGCGCCTGACCTTGGAAGCCCAGGCCTCGGTATTCAAAGTCCACGTGGACTACGACCACGAAGTCTACGCCGGCAGCTTCTTTCGCACCACGGAGTACAAGACCTTCGGCCTGGCCGGGCCGCAGACCTGGCTCGACATGGACCAGACCGTCGCCGATTCCGCCACCTCGCTCTGGCGCCACCGGCTCTACCGGGGCTGGGCCGGCCTGGAGACGGAGCGCACCAGCCTGCGCTTCGGCCGCCAGCGCGTGGCCTGGGGCACGGGCAAGCTCTGGAACCCGACCGACGTGCTCAATCCCTACCAGCCGGCCGCGGTGGAGCGCGACGAGCGCAATGGCGTAGACGCCGCATACCTGCGTCAAGGCTTGGGCGAACTTTCCCAGGCGGAACTCGCCTACGCACCGCGGGACCGCTGGCCGGACAGTTCGCTGCTGGCCCGGGGCCGCTCGAACTGGAAGAACTTCGACTTCTCGGCCATGGGCGGCAAGGTGGCGGGCTCGACTTCGAGCTGGATGGCGGGAGGGGATTTCGCGGGCAACCTTTGGGACGGCTCTTTGCACGGAGAGTGGTCCTATACGGACCCCGAGACGGCGCGGCCGTATTGGCGGGGCCTCATCGGCTACGAATATTCCTTCGGCTCGGAGCCGAAGTGGAAGGCGCTTAAGGACTCGTCGCTGCTGGCCGAGTATTACCACAATGGCCGCGGCACCGTGAACCCGGCGCGCTACGACCGCAGCGTGCTGCTCTCAGGCCGGGACGTTGCGCTGGCCAAGGACTACGCGGGACTGACCTTTTCCAAGGACCTGCATCCTTTGCTCAAGCTCGACGCGGTGCTCCTGACCAACCTGGATGACGGCAGCAGCCTCTTTTCGCCCAGCCTGCAGTACAACCCGCTCTCGAATTTGTATCTTACGGCTGGCTGGCAGCGCTTCGGCGCGGCCCGGAACACGGAATTCGGGTTCCCGGCGAACCTGGGGTATCTGCAAGCGCAGTATTACTTCTGATGGACAAAAGACTCCCAGTCGGCGAGGCAGCGGCGGGCTTGGCGCGGCATTGGCTCGGCCAGGCGTGGGAGTCGGCCCGGCTGATCCAGCGCGGCTCGGATGCGAAGGCCTTGCACGATTTCCGCACCTCGGTGCGGCGCCTGCGCGTGGCGCTGAGCGCCTACCGAGACTGCCTCGGGCCCGCCGGGGCGCGGCCCCTGCGCGAGCGCCTGCGCAAGATCAGCCACGCCACGAGCCCGGCGCGCGACGCGCAGGTGTGGTCGGTGTGGCTTAAGCGGCATGGCGCGCCGTGCGAGATCACGCGCCGGCTCATCGTGCATCTGGAGGCTGTGGCCGCGCATTGCCGGCAGGATTTCCTGCGCCAAGGCTTGCCGGAGTTCGAGTCCGCGGCGCGACAGCTCGAAGCCAGGCTGGCACGGGTCCAGCCCGGCCGGCTCTCCTTCGGCGCCGCGGCCTCCGCTGCCATCCGCGCAGCGGCCAAGCGGCTCGACCGGCGCCTCAAGGCGGTGCGGCGAGGGGGGACTCCGGCACAGATGCATGCGGCCCGCATACGGGTCAAGCGCCTGCGTTATCTGCTTGAGCCTTTCACGAGGATCGACGCCGGTGTCCGCAAGTTGGTCGGCCGGCTGCGCCAATTGCAGGACCTGTTCGGAAAACTGCACGACCTGCATGAGCTCGCGGACTGCGGCGTACCGCCCGCCTCCGAGCCCGCCCGCCTCGAGGCCCGGCGTCTGGAGCGAGACCTGCGGCGCAGATGGCTGAAGACCGGGCGGGACAAGCGGCTGATCAGCGCGGCTCAGCGCTGGTCAGCTTAGTCAAGGCTCCTAAGGGGTCGCTGCGGTCCAAGGCCTTGAGCGCGGCCACCGTCTTCTTCCAGTCCCGGCCGCAGCGCTCGTGCAGGGCGCGGAAACCGCTCAGATCGTAGTTGTAGAGCCGGTGGGCCAGGACCGCCGCGTTGTTGAGCGGCTCGGAGAGCGGCTGGCCCATTTCCTCTAGCCGTTTGCGGCCCCAGGCGAATATCTCTTCACGGCGGGCAAGCTTCTCCTGGTCCGTAGCGGGACCGCGGTAGAGGGCCCCGAGCCGCTGGTAGAGCTCGTCCATGGCGACGGCGAACTCCCGTCCGCGAGCCAGACCAGCCCGGTACTCCCTCAGTTGGGCAGAATCCGCGCCGAAGCGCAGGGTCAGGAAATCCGCCGCGCCCTCCTGGCCCACGAAAGTCGCCGCGGCTTCATCGAAATCCACCCGGTCTTTGAACCAGACCGTGCCATGGGTCAACTCGTGGATGAGCAGTTCGGCCAGGTCTCCGGGTGGATAATCCAGGACATTGGAGGGCAAGGGATCCGTGAACCAGAGCGGGGTCTTGTAGGCCGCCACCCCACCCACCCGCGCGTCGAAGCCGTTGTCCTCGAAGCTCTTCATCTCGCGCAGCGCGTCGTCCTTGCGGAAGTAGCCCTTGTACGGCACCTTTCCCACGAACGGGAACCACCACTGGTAGGCCTCCAGGCTGGTGCGCGGGCAGGCCGAGACCACGTAAGTGACCGCGCCGTGGACCGGGGTATAGGTCGAAAAGTCCCGGCTTGGCTTGAGGCCCATACGCTGGAAGGCGAACTCCCGGACCTCCAGCGCGAGCTTGAGCCCGGCCTTGAGGTCCTCCGGGGTGGCTGGGTCGCGCAAGGCCGCGGCCATGCTGCGGCTGTGCCAGAGGAGGCTGGCGTGGCCGGCCGCGGCCTTGGTGACATAGACCGGGGAACAGCCGCACAAGGCAACGGCGAGGAGCAAGACCAGGGGGAATTTCGGGGACACCATACTTAACTCAGGTCACCATGATTCCCATGCCAAATTTCGGCTGGAATCAAGTATGGTGTCCCCCTAATTCTAGTCCCGCCACTTGCCGTTCTGTTTTATCAGGTCCTTCAGAGCCTGTACGGCCAATCTCTCCGGCACCCCTTTCCTCACGCATCGCTTGCCGACGTAAAGGTTGATCCTGCCGGGGGCTCCGCCGACGTAGCCGAAGTCGGCGTCCGCCATCTCGCCCGGCCCGTTGACGATGCAGCCCATGACCGCGATCTTGAGGCCTTTGAGGTGGCCGAGCTGGCGCTTGACGCTGGCCGTGGCGGCCTGGAGGTCGTAGAGGGTGCGGCCGCAGCCTGGGCAGGAGACGAACTCGGTCTTGCTCAGGCGGACCCCGGCGGCCTGGAGGATGTTGTAGGCGAGGGAGAGTTCTCGCGCAGGCCGCCAGCCTGTGTCTATCTCCACGGTGTCGCCGATGCCGTCGCAGAGCAAGGCGCCTATCAAGGTCGAGGCTTCGAGGATCTGGCGCTGGTCGTCTGCGGCGCGCGGGGCGCGGATATGGATGGCCAGCCCTGTTGCCTCTGCGGCGAGGAGGCGGTACTCGCGCAGGAGCAGGCTGGGGTCTTTGCCGACGAGGCCGACCAGCGGCGCTCCTTTGCGCTGGGCTAGGCTGAGAGCTTTGTCAGCCGTCTCTGCCTCCACGAACTCAGGGGTTTGCCGAAGCGCAGAGGAGTTGAGCTCCATCTCTTCGGCCTTGACCGGCTGGCTGACGACGCGGACGTCTGTTTCGCCTCCGACGGCAAAGCCTGCGATGGTGGTCTTGCGGCTGGTCCGTCTTGTGTAGCTGTAGGGGTCGCAGTATCTGCCTTTGGCGCTGGACTTGGCGGGCTTGCGGTTCCGGAATCGTGCGGCCAGGGCTCCGCAGACTGGTATCTCGGCTTCGGGCTCTTCTGTCAGAGAGACTCGTATGGTGTCCCCGATCCCATCCTCCAACAAGCTGCCGATGCCGATGGCTGATTTGATGCGGCCGTCTTCGCCTTCGCCGGCTTCGGTGACTCCTAGATGAAAGGGGTAGTCCATGCCGGCTTGGGCCATGCGCGCGGCCAAGAGGCGGTAGGCGGCGATCATGACTTTGACATTGGAGGCCTTCATGGAGAAGACGACCTCGTGAAAGTCCTGCTTCTCGCAGAGGCGCGCGAACTCGAGGGCGCTTTCGACCATTCCTTGTGGTGTGTCGCCGTACCGGCTCTTGATGCGCTCTGAAAGCGAGCCGTGGTTGACGCCGATGCGCAGGCTGCGTTTGAGGCTTTTGAGTTTGTCTACGAGGGGGGGGAAGCGGTCCTGGGGGAAATTGCCGGGGTTGATGCGGATCTTCTCCACGAAGTCGGCGGCGGTCATGGCGGCTTCGGGTTGGAAGTGAATGTCGGCGACTAGTGGGATGTCGACGCCTTTTTGTATGAGACCGGTCTTGATGCCTTCCAGGGCCCGGGCGGCTTCGACGGTGGGGGCGGTGAGGCGGACGATCTCGCAGCCGGCTTGGGCCAGGCGCGCGGTCTGGGCCACCGAGGCTACGACGTCGAGGGTGTCGGTGGTGGTCATGGACTGGAGGCGCAAGGGGTTGTTTGCGCCGAGGAGGACCTTGCCCACGGCCACGGCGCGGGTCAGACGGCGTTTGTAGGAGAAAGGGTCGGGGCAGTACGGCGGGAGGGGCATCAGGGGATTATACCAATTGGCTTTGGGGCGGGCGGGGCGGCATTTCCAAAATGTGCGGGATCGTGTTTCAATCGCTTTATTCGGATGGGAGAAATATATTCAGCTCGACGGCGTTCTTATTTTTTATACTCTACAAACGGCAGATTCGACGTCAACTCGCTGTCGATTTTCAGGGCGCATAGTCGGGGCGCGATGGGATGTGTCTGACTAGACAAAGGGAGGACTGGATGATCGGCCTGATCCGGTGCGCTGACAAGCGATTCCGAAGCATCATCATCTCGCTGCTACTGGGGATGCTGGTCTCCGCCAGCCCAAGCCTCGCCGCTGACCTGGCTCTGGTCGGAGGGAAGATCTACCCGTCGCCCACCGAGCCGCCGATCGACGACGGCACCATCCTCGTGCATGACGAGCGCATCTATGCTGTCGGCCCCAGCTCCAAGGTCAAGCCGCCCCGGGGCGCCACGGTACTCGCCTGCAAAGGGACGGTCGTCACCGCGGGATTCTGGAACAGCCACGTGCATTTCCTCACCAAAGGACTGCTGAACGCAGAGAGACTCCCAGCCGATCGACTCTCCGCGCAACTGGAGCAGATGCTCACCCACTGGGGTTTCACGACTGTCTTCGACGTCGCCTCTGTCCTCGACAACACCAACGCCATCCGGCGGCGCATAGCCAGCGGCGAAGTGCGCGGCCCGCGCATATTCACCGTCGGCGATCCCTTCTATCCCAAAGGCGGGACTCCCCATTATGTGCAGGAGCTGCTTGCGGCCAACCACATCCCGTCGGAGGAGGTGCAGTCCGCGACGCAGGCCGTGGCGCGCGTGCGCCGGCAGATCGACGCCGGGGCCGACGGCGTAAAGATCTTCACCGGCTCGCTGGCGGGGAGCGGGAGAATCCTGCCCATGCCGATGAGGATAGTCAAAGCCATAGTCACGCAGGCCCACCACGCCGGAAAGCCCGCTTTCGCGCATCCCTCCAATATCCAGGGCATCGAGATAGCCTTGCGAAACGGCGTCGACGTTCTGGCTCATACCGCCCCTTTGAGCCAGCACTGGCCTCCGGACCTGATCAATCGCATGAAGGCCAAGCGCATGGCGCTGATCCCGACTCTGACCCTGTGGGAAGTGGAAGGCAGGGAACGCGGCCAATCCCCCGAGGATATCCGGACGGCACTCGACCTGGCCATCGAGCAACTGAAGGACTATTCCGAGGCTGGCGGACAGATCCTCTTCGGCACCGACGTGGGCTATACCCATCATCCCAATACCGCCAAGGAGTTCGCGCTGATGTCGCGCGCGGGCTTGAGCTTCCAGCAGGTGCTCGCTTCGCTGACCACGAACCCCGCCCAGCGTTTCAGATGCTCGCGTCAAAGCGGACGGATAGCCAAGGGGATGCAGGCAGATCTGGTGGTACTGAAGGGTGATCCCGCCAAGGCTTTTGCCGCATTCTCAAGAGTCCGGTACACCATCCGCAACGGCAAGGTGATCTACGCCGCGCAATAGGCCTTGACACCTCCGGCGACGGCGACCTTTCGTGGTATAATTAAGGACACTTAGGAGGAACCGCTGATGATGCTCCCCGCCCTCTGCCTCTTGGCCTCTCTCGCCAACGCCCAAAGCCTCGAAACCCTCTCCGCAGGCACGGCCGCCGGCTTCGCAAACCCCGCAGTCCAGGCCTTCAAGTTCGTCCCGGCCGCGACTGTCGCCGCCAAGGCAACGTCCCTGCCCCGCGTCGGCACGATCAAAGGCGGCATGAACCTCTCGCCCGTTGACGTCACCTTCGACCGCCGCGCCGGCCGCATCACCGGCGGCATGAACCTCAGCCCCCTCGACGTCACCGTGGACTATGACGGCGGCAAGATCACCGGCGGGGCCAACCTCAGCCCCGTAGAGCTCACCTTCACCTGGAGCCCCGAGAAAGCGTCCGTCGAAGGCGGAGCCAACCACAGCCCGGTCAAGTACGAGGTCGAATGGTCCAAAGGCGTTCTGGAAGGTTACTCCAACCACTCCCCCGTGCGCGTCGAGTTCGACATGGAGAAAGGCACCCTCACGGGCTACGCCAACCATTCTCCCATCGAGCTGAATTTCGACAAGGTCTCCGGACGCCTCAGCGGAGGCATGAACCATTCCCCGGTCGACATCACCTTGGTCAACCTCGACCTCTACGACTTCCTGACCTACTTCTTCCTGTTCCTGAAGTGACAGCCGACATCGTCCGACGCGCAGCCGGACTCCTGGCCATAGGCGCATTGGCCATGAGCTTCGGCGCCTGCGAGGAGTCCGGTTGCGGCGAGCCGCCCAAGCCGGAGAAAAGCTCGACCAGCGTCAGCGGCGCCAGCGGCGCATCCTCAGGCGGCGGCGGCGGCGGAGCCGTCGCCGTGGGAGAAAGAGCCCAGCAGGTCATCAACGGGCCCCTGCGCAAGGAGAAGGATTCGGCGATCCCCCGGGCGCAAACGGCCCGCCCAGAAGCCAATACCGCCGTGTCCACCGCCGCGGTCTTCTCCGTGGTGAACAAAGCCGCTTACGAGCGCACCGTGGTCAAGGCCCCGGGGAAAGTGCTCGTGGTCAGCTACACTCCCACCTGCAAAGGCTGGAAAGACGTGCAGGCCGCGCTGCAGGGCCTCTCCGAGGACCTGGCCGGCAAGGTGGCCGTCTATCGCCTCGACGTCTCCGACCCGGACCAGGCCACGGTCCTGCCTTCGGGCATGACCCGCCTGCCCGTGCCGGGTTTCGCCTATTACGAGAGCGGCGTGTCCTTGAGCCAGCGCCAGGGACTCCCCTTCGATCGCCGGATCGGGAAGGGGGGAGAACCCATCGAGGACGCCCAGCAGTACCAGGACCGCCTGCGGCGCTGGCTGCGCGAGGCCGTGGCCGCCAAGAGCTTCAGCCTGCCCGCGCCCAAGAGCCTGTGAGGACCACATGAAGATCATCGTGCGCAAACCCACTGAAGCTGAGCGCAAGACCGCCTCGGCCTGGCCCATCTGGACCAAGGAAGAGTCGACCTTCCCCTGGCATTACGACGACCAGGAGACCTGCCTCATCCTCGGAGGCGAGGTCACGGTCAAAGCCGGCAGCGAAGAAGTCTCTTTCGGCGCCGGCGACTGGGTCGTCTTCCCCAAAGACCTCGACTGCGCCTGGACCATCCGGAAAGCGGTGCGCAAGCACTACAAGTTCGGGTAGGCCTGCCCTTTTGTGCTATACTCCTCCTAGGCCTAAAGGCCTAGGAGGATGCTCATGAGATTCGTCCTCGTTCTGCTGGCCGCCGCTTTGCCGGTCCGCTTCGCGGCCGCCCAAGAGACGCTCGGTTCGCAGGGATTCGGATATCTCGGATTCCAACAGCTCCGCCAGATGCTGCCCGCCGGCGCGCCGTCCGTTCCCGGCCGGGCCGTGGGCCTCACCCTCACCGTGCCGGAGAAGGTGACGGACAGCTACCTCCTGCCGCGCGCGGGGAAGCAGAGCCTCTACTCGTATCCGAAGAACGCGGCCGAGAACCAGGCCTTCCTGGACAAATGGACCAAGATCCTGGGACGCGCCGGCTTCACTCCCGGCGCCAACGACTACGAGGAGAACATCATCTCCGTGCTCCCTTACACGGGCAGCGACGGCCTCGTCATCCGCGAGTTCATGGCCGAGCCCATGCAGTTCAAGCCCAAGGATCCGGCGGACCTGCTGGCCAACATGGAGAAGATCTCCGACGCGGTCAAGGCGGCCGGGCTTCCCATCATCGCCTCGTTCACCTCGGACTTCGAATTCTACCTGCCCACCTACCATCTCTACTACCTGACCAAAGGCAATGCCAAGGCCAACGAAGAGGTGCAGGTGCGCATCCTCAAGGCCGAAGGCGTGGACGCCAAGATCCTGGAGAAGGCCGGGATCCAGGTCCTGCAGCAGGCCAAGGACTACTCCAACACCATCGACATCATAACCGTCTACATCGGCCGCGAGGTCGGCTTGGTGACCCGCTCCGCGGACAAGCGCGAGGACCTCGACACGCGGATCGCGGACTTCAAGAAGTTCATCGCGGAGCAGGGGGGCGGCTTCATCGAGGCCGTGGTGCGGGAGCTGCCGCCGGGCTCGTACCGCAACTTCGAGGCGGACCTCTACTTCTTCCAGGCCGGCGACAAGTAGTCAGGCTAGTCCAGGCCCCAGCCCCGCTGCCCCATGGGCAGCGGGGCTCGCTCTTTCACGGGGCCTTGGACTTGCCGGCCAAGGTGCGCGCCACGGCCACCAGCTCCTCCGGGTCCACGGGCTTGGGCAGGTAGATCTGGAACCCGGCGCGCAGGGCCTCGGCCCGGTTCTGCGCGGTCGCGTACGCGGTGAGCGCCGCGGCCGGGACTTGCCCTCCCTCTTGGGGCCGCAGGGCGCGGATGCGGCGCATCAGGGAATAGCCGTCCTCTTCGGGCATGGCGATGTCGGAGATGACCATGTCCGGCCGGCTCGCCCTGAAGGCGGAGAAGGCCTCGGCCGCCGACGCGGCGCCCTGAGCCTTGGCGCCGCAGTGCTCCAGGACCGAGGCGATCATGTTGCGGGTGTCGTCGTCGTCGTCCACGACGAGGATGCGGACTCCGCTCAGGGACCCCGGAGAACGGGAGGAGGCCGCGGCCTTGGAGTCGGCGTCGGTGAGCTCGGGAGGCGGCCCACCCGGCGGCACCGCGGCGAGCGGCAAAGACACGGATATGCTGGCGCCCCGCCCGGGAACCGGGGGGGCGACCGAGACCGCGCCGCCGTGCAGATCGACGAGATGCTTGACGATGGCCAGGCCCAGGCCCAGCCCCCCGTGCACGCGCGTCAGGGAGGCCTCCTGCTGGCCGAACAGCTCGAAGAGCTTCCCGTAGAATTCGGGGCTGATCCCGGGTCCGGTGTCCTCGACCGAGACCAGGACCCGGCCCTCGGCGCGGCGAGCCAGGACCGTCACCGTGCCTCCCTCCGGGGTGAACTTCACCGCGTTGGAGACGAGGTTCCAGAAGACCTGGCCCAGGCGCCTGGCGTCGCCCTCCACGAGCAGTCCCGCCGCGGGCTCGCAGACCAGGCGCAGGGACTTGGCCCGCAGCTCGGCCTGGAAGCCGGCCGCGGTCTCCGCCACCAGCTTGCCCAGGTCCATGGTCTGCTTCTTGAGGCTCAACTGTCGGCGCACCATGCTGGAGACGTCGAGGAGCTCGTCGATGATCTGCTTCTCGGTCTGCATGCTGCGGTCGATGACCTCCAGGGCGCGCTTGCTCTCGGGCGGGCTCAGCTCGCCCGAGCGCAGCAGCCAGTTCCAGCCCATGATGGCGGTTATGGGCGTGCGCAGCTCATGGGACACCAGGGCCAGGAACTCGTCCTTGGCCCGGCTGGCGGCCTCGGCCTCGGCGCGGGCCTTCTGTTCCGATTCCAGCAGGCGCGCCCGCTCCGCCTCCCCCTTGCGGCGCTCGGAGATGTCGCGGCATAGGGCCATGATCTGCGCGACCCCGTTGGCGGTGACCACCGTCGCGTTGATCTCCACGGGGGTTATGCGGCCGCGCTCGTCCGCATAGTCCACCTCGAAATCCAGGATCCGGCCCTCCTTGGCGCACTGCGCGACCGCCTGGGTGTTCTTGGCCTTGGCGTGCTCGGCCGTCCACTCCAGGACGCTGCGGCCGCGTATCTCGTCGAGCGTGCGGCGGCCGGTCATGCGCACGTACTCCGGGTTGGCGCCCAGGACCTTGCCCTCCAGGTCGACGATGACGTAGCCGGTCCCGGTGGTCTCGACCATAGCGCGGTATTGGTCCGCGCTCTCCTGCAAAGCGGCCTCCGCCAGCCGCTGTTCCGCGCGCAGCCGGGCCTCCTCCAGGGCGCGCCCCACGGCCGGTGCCAGCCGGGAGAGCCGCGCCTTCAGCACGTAGTCGGTCGCGCCCTGCTTGAGCGTGTCGATGGCCAATTCCTCGCCCATGGTCCCCGAGACGAAGATGAAAGGCACGTCCGGGCAGCGCTGGCGCGCGATGGCCAGAGCATCCAGGCCGTTCATGGAGGGGAGGTTGTAGTCTATCAGCATGAGGTCCGGCGGGGAGGCCTGCAGGACTTTGACGAAGGCTTCCCGGTCTTCCACCCGGACCATGGAGAATCTGATCCCGGCTTGGCGCAGCGCCCGGTCCGCCAGTTCGGCGTCCGAGGCGTCGTCCTCCAGCATCAGGATCCGGAGCTCTTGGTCGCTAGCGTTCTGATTCAAGCGTTCCTCCGCGACGGAAGGGATTCGTTGAGGAGCATCCAATAAAGGCCGAGCCGGCCGACCGCCTCCATGAAGCTCTCGAACTCCACCGGCTTGCGCACGTAGCTGTTGGCCCCAAGCTGGTAGCTGCTGATGATGTCCTGGTCCTCCTTGGAGGACGTGAGGATGACCACCGGCAGGTTCCGGGTCCGGGCGTCGCCGCGGATCCGCCGCAGCACCTCCAGGCCGTCGAGCCTGGGCAGCTTGAGGTCCAGCAAGACGACCGCCGGCACGACGCCGGCGTCCCTCCCGGCGTGCCGGCCCGTGGCGAAGAGCCATTCCAGGGCCTCGGCCCCGTCCCTCGCCACGACGACCTCGTTGGCGAGGTTGTGTCTCTTGAAGGCGCGCAAAGTCAGGGCCTCGTCGTCCGGATTGTCTTCGACGAGCAGGATCATCTTCGTGTTCATGGGCCCTCCGGGTCCGGGCGCGAGGGCAAAGTGAAGTAGACGGCCGCGCCCTTGCCGACCTCGCCCTCGGCCCACACACGGCCGCCGTGCCGGTGGATGATGCGCCGCACCGTGGCCAGGCCGATGCCCGAGCCCGGGAACTCGGCGCTGCCGTGCAGGCGCTGGAAGGCGCCGAAGAGCTTGCCCGCCCGGGAGGCGTCGAAGCCGGCCCCGTTGTCGCGCACGCAGAAGGCCCGCTCGTCCCCGCTCGGGACCACGCCGAACTCGACTTTGGCCTGGGCCGTCTTCGCGGTGAACTTCCAGGCGTTACCCAGGAGGTTGTCGAGCACGATCCGCAGCAACGCGCCGTCGCCTTCCGCGCGCAGGTCGCCCGCCGCCGTGAACTCGACGTCCCGGCCCGGGTTCGACCGGCGCAGATCCGTCACCGCGTCCCGGGCCAGGGCCCCGAGGTCCATGGGCTTGCGCTGCAGCTCGGCGCGGCCCGCGCGCGACAGCTTGAGGAAGCCGTCGATCATCCGGGCCAGCCGCCGGGTTCCTCCGCGCACCCGGGACAAGTAGTCCCGGCCCCGCGGGGCGAGCGGCAAAGACACGCCGATCCTGGCGCCCCGCCCGGGGACCGGGGGGGCGACCGAGACCGCGCCGCCGTGCAGATCGACGAGATGCTTGACGATGGCCAGGCCCAGGCCCAGCCCCCCGTGCACGCGCGTCAGGCAGGCCTCCTGTTGGCGGAACAGCTCGAAGAGCTGCCCGTAGAACTCGGGGCCGATCCCGGGTCCGGTGTCCTCGACCGAGACCAGGACCTGGCCCTCGGCTCGGCGAGCCAGGACCGTCACCGTGCCTCCCTCCGGGGTGAACTTCACCGCGTTGGAGACGAGGTTCCAGAAGACCTGGCGCAGGCGCCTGGGGTCGCCCTCCATGAGCAGTCCCGCCGCGGGCGCGCAGACCAGGCGCAGGGACTTGGCCCGCAGCTCGGCCTGGAAGCCGGCCGCGGTCTCCGCCACCAGCTTGCCCAGGTCCAAGGTCTGCTTCTTGAGGCTCAGCTGGCGGCGCACCATGCTGGAGACGTCGAGGAGCTCGTCGATGATCTGCTTCTCGGTCTGCATGCTGCGGTCGATGACCTCCAGGGCGCGCTTGCGCTCGGGCGGGCTCAGCTCGCCCGAGCGCAGCAGCCAGTTCCAGCCCATGATGGCGGTTATGGGCGTGCGCAGCTCATGGGACACCAGGGCGAGGAACTCGTCCTTGGCCCGACTGGCGGCCTCGGCCTCGGCGCGGGCCTTCTGTTCCGATTCCAGCAGGCGCGCCCGCTCAGCCTCCGCCTTGCGGCGCTCGGAGATGTCGCGGCATAGGGCCAGGATCTGCGCGACCCCGTTGGCGGTGACCACCGTCGCGTTGATCTCCACGGGCGTTATGCGGCCGCGGGGGTCCACGTAGTCGATCTCCAAATTCCGGATCCGGCCCTCCTTGGCGCACTGCGCGACCGCCTGGGCGTTCTTGGCCTTGGCGTGGTCGGCCGTCCACCCCAGGACGCTGCGGCCGCGGATCTCGTCGAGCGCGCGGCGGCCGGTCATGCGCACGTATTCCGGGTTGGCGCCCAGGACCCTGCCTTCCAAATCGACGATGACGTAGCCAGTCCCGGTGGTCTCGACCATGGCGCGGTATTGGTCCGCGCTCTCCTGCAAAGCCGCCTCCGCCCGCCGCCGCTCCGCGCGCAGCCGGGCCTCCTCCAGGGCGCGCCGCACGGCCGGCGCCAGCCGGGAGAGCCTCGCCTTCAGCACGTAGTCGGTCGCGCCCTGCTTGAGCGTGTCGACGGCCAATTCCTCGCCCATGATCCCCGAGACGAAGATGAAAGGCACGCCCGGGCAATGCTGGCGCGCGAGCGCCAGTGCCTCCTGGCCGTTGATGGCGGGGAGATTGTAGTCGATCAGCATGAGGTCCGGAGGGGGGGCCTGCAGGGCTTTGACGAAGGCTTCCCGGTCCGCCACCCGGTCCATGGAGAATCTCAGCCCCGCCTGGCGCAGCGCCCGGTCCGCCAGCTCGGCGTCCGAGGGGTCGTCCTCCAGCATCAGGATCCGGGGCTCTTTGTCCATATTCAGGCATTCCTCACCGAAGGAATGGGGTCGTTGAGCAGCATCCAATAGAGGCCGAGCCGACCGACCGCCTCCATGAAGCTCTCGAACTCAACAGGCTTGCGCACGTAGCTGTTGGCGCCCAGCGCGTAGCTGCCGATGACGTCCTGGTCCTCCTTGGAGGACGTGAGGATGACCACCGGCAGGTTCCGGGTCCGGGCGTCGCCGCGGATGCGCCGGAGCACCTCCAGGCCGTCGAGCCTGGGCAGCTTGAGGTCCATCAGGACGACCGCCGGCACGACGCCGGCGTCCCTCCCGGCGTGCCGGCCCGCGGCGAAGAGCCATTCCAGGGCCTCGGCCCCGTCCCTCGCCACGACAACCTCGTTGGCGAGGTTGTGCTTCTTGAAGGCCCGCAGGGTCAGCGCCTCGTCGTCGGGGTTGTCCTCGACGAGCAGGATCACCTTCCGGCTCATGGGCCCTCCCGGTCCGGCCGCGAGGGCAAAGTGAAGTAGACGGCCGCGCCCTTGCCGACCTCGCCCTCGGCCCACACGCGGCCGCCGTGCCGGTGGATGATGCGCCGCACCGTGGCCAGACCGATGCCCGAGCCCGGGAACTCGGCGCTGCCGTGCAGGCGCTGGAAGGCGCCGAAGAGCCGGCCCGCCTGGGAGGCGTCGAAGCCGGCCCCGTTGTCGCGCACGCAGAAGGCCAGCTCGGTCCCGCTCGGCGCCGCGCCGAACTCGACTTTGGCCTGGGCCGTCTTCGCGGTGAACTTCCAGGCGTTGCCCAGGAGGTTGTCGAGCACGATCCGCAGCAGCGCACTGTCGCCCTCCGCGCGCAGGTCGCCGACCGCCGTGAACTCGACGTCCCGGCCCGGGTTCGACCGGCGCAACTCCGTCACCGCCTCCCGGGCCAGGGCGCCCAGGTCCACGGGCTTGCGCTGCAGCTCGGCGCGGCCAGCGCGCGACAGCTTAAGGAAGCCTTCGATCATCTGGGCCATCCGCTGGGCTCCCCCGCGCACCCGGGACAGGTAGTCCCGGCCCCGCGCGTCCAGCTGGTCCGGATAGTCCTCCAGGAGGGCCTGGCTGAAGCCGTCCATGGCGCGCAGGGGCGCCTGCAGGTCGTGCGAGACCGAGTAGCTGAAGGCCTCCAACTCCTCCACGGCCATCTTGAGCAGGGCCGTGCGCTGGGCCACGCGCTCTTCAAGCTCGACATTGAGCCTGCGGACCTGCTCCTCCGCCCGCTTGCGCTCGGTGATCACGTCGAACACGGCCACGAAATGATCCCGGCCCGGGCTGTAGGCCGAGATCGCGAACCACTGCCGCAGGGCCTCCAGGTAGATTTCGAGCTGCTCCGGCACCCCGGTCCGCGCCACCCGGCCGTAGACCTCCAGGAGCCCCCGATCGGCCTCCCAGATGCCCGGGATGACCTCGGAGGCCTTGCGGCCCACCACGTCCTTGAGCCCGGTCTGGGCCTCGAACGCCTGGTTGACCGCGAGATAGACGACGTCCTGCGGCCGGTCCCCGTCGAAGATCACCCGGCAGTGGGCCAGCCCGTTGCGCATGTTCTCGAACAGGGAGCGGAAGCGCTCCTCGCTCTCCCGGACGGCCTCCTCGGACTTCCTGCGCTCGGTCACGTCCCGGAAGGTCAGGACCACCCCGATGACCTTGCCGTCCTGGTCCCGGATGGGCGCCGCGCTGTCGGAAATGCTGCGCTCGGTCCCGTCCCGGCAGACCAGCGCGGTATGGTTGGCCAGCGCCTGGACGCGCCCATCGGAGAGCACCCTGCGCACGGGGTCCACGGCGGGCCGCCGGGTCTGCTCGTTGATGATGCGGAAGACCTCGGACAGGGGCTTGCCGCGCGCCTCGGGATCGCTCCAGCCCGTGAGCGCCTCGGCCACCGCGTTGAGCAAGGTCACGCGGCCCTGGCCGTCCGTGGAGATGACGCCGTCGCCGATGCTGCGCAGGGTGACCAACAGCCGCTGCCGCTCCGCGGCCAGGGCCTCCTCGGCCTTCCGGCGCTCGGTGATGTCCAGCCCGAAAGCGATGTTCATGTCGCCCGCGGAGGTGAACCCCCACAGGATGTTCTTCTTCGTGCCATCCTTGCAGGTGACCACCACATCCAGCGGCTCGATGGTCGACCCTGTAGCGATGGCCCGCTGGACCTTGCTTTGCCATTCCTCGACGATCCCCTGACGGTACTTCTCATCGGGATATGCCCGCGGCCACCAGTCCCCGACCGTCGGCACATCCTCCAGGGTATAACCGAAAACCTGGATGAACCTGGGATTGATGTATGAGGCTTTCTGTTCGATCCCGGTCGACAGGTAGATGGCCAGGGGGGATGTCTCGGCCATGGCTCTGAATTTCTTCTCGCTGGCCTGCAGCGCGGTCTCCGCCTGCTTGCGTTCCGTTATGTCCTGGACGATCCCGGCCATGCGGCGCGCCGCGCCGGCGGCATTGCGCTGGTGGCGCCCGGCCGCCCAGATCCAGCGCACCTGACCATCGGTCCGGCGGATGCGGCACTCGAAGTTCCAGTTGCTCTCCGTCGCGGTGGCGCGCCGGAACTTCTCGTCCACCAGCGCGCGGTCTTCCGGCAGCACGTGCTCGAGGAACATCTCGTAGGTCCACTTCGGGAGGAGCTCCGCGTAACCGAAGATGCGGTCATGTTCGACAGAACGGAAGGCGGTATGGTCCACCAGATCGAGGTCCCAGGCGCCGATGCCGCTGATCTCCCGCGCGAAGCGCAGCCGCTCCTCGCTGTCGCGCAGCGCGGCCTCGGACCGCTTGCGCTCGGTGATGTCCCGGACAAAAGCCTCGACCACCTTCTCCCCGGTCTTGGGGTCCGCGGTGACGAAGGAGTCGTGGAGCACCCAGCGGTCCGCCCCTTTGAGCGTCTTGAAGTGGTACTCGAAATTATGGATCTTGCCTTTCAAGTCGGCATGCTTTCGGATCGTCCCCGGCTCCTCGGTGTAGGTCATCAGGTCCCGGAGGAGCTTGCCGGCCACCTCCCCGGGGGCGAAGTCCAGGTCCAGGATGCGGATAAAGCCGCTGTTGGCGAACAGGATCTTCCCCTCGGCGAAGGTGTAGCGGTAAACGCCGTCTTGGGTGAAATCCAGCAGGCGGGCGAAGAGCTGCACGGCCTGGGTCTTCTCTCCGGCTGGGGCTCTATTCTTCATGGCATCAGCGCTGGTCAGGCAGACTCGCTGCCGGACATGAGGTGGAAGATGCCGTGGCTCTCGAAGCGGCCGAGGATATCAAGGTACCTCTGATAGCGGCGTGCGTAGAGTCTAGTATTTTCCGGGGCCGGCTTGCAGGTCCGCCGGGACTTCACCATCGCGTCGGCCGCCTCCGGCAGGGATTCGAACGCCCCGGCCCCGCAGGCCGCCAGCATCCCGGCCCCCAGGACGGAGGCTTCCGGGTTGGCGAGCTGCGACACCTTGATCCCGAATATGTCCGCCTGCATCTGGCTCCAGCCCTCGATCTCCGAGGCCCCGCCGGTCAGCCGGATTTCCTTGACCGGCACTTTCATGTCTCCGAATACGGAGAGGATGGACTTCGCCTCCAGGCAAACGCCCTCCAGCACGGACCGCGCCAGGGACGCCCGGCCGTGAGCGTGCGTCAGGCCGAGGAGCATCGCCTTGGCCTCGGGATCCCAGTTCGGAGCGCCGGCGCCGGCCAGGAAGGGGAAGAACAGGGGGTCCTGGAGGCCCGGCTCCGCGGCGCAGACCCTCCGCCAGAAGCCCCTGCTGAACCTCTTTCCCGAGGCGATCCTGCCCAGCCAGTCCAGGCAGGAGCCCGCCGCGTTCTGCAAGCCCTCGACCTCCCACTTGCCGGGCACGGCATGGGCGCAGCAGGTGACCCGCATCTTGGGGTCCTTCCGGGGCCGCTCGACGCAGGCGAGCAGGACGCCCGCCGTGCCCAAGGTGAGTTCCGCCACGCCGGCTCTCACCGCGCCGGCCCCGAGCCCGGCGCACTGCTGGTCGCCCCCGCCCGACACCAAGGGGGTCCCGGGCAGGAGACCGCAGCAGCGCGCGGCCCGCCTGGAGACCGCGCCGACCTTCTGGCCGCTGGCGACGAGGGTCGAGAGCTGGCTCTCGCTGACGCCGGCGAGCTTGAGTATCTCGGCGCTCCAGCGGAATCTCTCCACTTCGAACATCCCGGTCAGCGAGGCGTTGGACCAGTCCAGGAAGAAGCCGTCCGCGCCGAACTGCTTCAGGAGATAGTCTTGGACCAGGACAAAACGGCAGGTCTTCTTATGCTGCGGGGTATTCTTGAAGGACAGGATCTTGCCCAGAGAGAAAACGGGGTTGTTGGGCAAGCCGGTGATGCCATAATACTCCGCATCGCTGATCCTCCGGCGCAGAGCCCGCAGCGCCCTGCCGCCCCGCATATCCTGCCAGGAGACGGCGTCGCCTATCGCCTCGCCGCGATGATCGGCGCAGATGACCGTGGCCCTCTGGTTCGATATGGCCAAAGAGGATATCTGACCGGCCTTGACCCCGGAGCGCTCGACGGCCTCTTTGAGGCAGGAGAAGGTCCGCTCGACGATCAGCCGCGGACTCTGCTCGATGCGGCCGTCGCGCAGGAACCGGCAGGGGCAATCCATCCTGCTGCTGCCCTTGACTTGGCCCGCGAGGTCGAACACGGCGGCCTTGACGGCGCTCGTCCCGCAGTCCACGGCCGCGACAAAGCCCTTCATCAGGGGTATAGTACCAAGTCTGCGCAAAACACAGAAGTGGTATAATCGCCGCATGCGCGCCTGGCCCTTGGCCGTCCTGCTGGCCCTGCTGACGGCCCCGTTGCCGGCCCAGGACTCCCAGCTCAGCGCCTCGGACCAGAACGGCAACTTCTATTCGGTCCTGAATCTGTTCACCGGCTCCCACGAATACATCAACATCCGCAAGATGAACCCCGGCGGGGGCAATCTCTGGAACCAGGTCCGCGACCCGGGCGTGGACCAGCGCGCCGCGGCCATCGTCTCGGACCCCGCCGGCGGGATTATGGTGGCCTCCGTCATGAGGGACCGGGGCCTGCGCGTCATGGTCCTGTTCCACTACACCGCGGACGGCCAGTACGACTGGGGGGAGCGCGCCTTCATCGACAACGCGGACAACACCCCATCCACCGCGGTCGTGGACCGGGACGGCAACTACTACGTCGCGGGCAACAGCCGCAAAGGCGCCCGGACCGTGGCCCGGCTGTGGAAATATGATTCCCGTGGGGGGCTGTCCTGGTGGCGGGAATACGACAACAACTTCAACAACACCTACGCCAAGCAACTGCAGGTCGACCTCTCCGGAAACGCCTATCTGGGGCTCGAGTCCGTGCAGAGCCAGACCGCCTACTCCGGGCAGTACAACCTGCTGACGGTGACCTACGACCCCAACGGCAACCAGGTGTCGGTGCGATGACCGGCGCCCTGCTCGCCTTCGCCCTGCTCCTGCCCGCAGCGCGGCCCGCGGCCGCGTCGAGCACCTCCACCTTCGTCAGCGCTTTGGCCGGCCCGATCACCAACCTCGACCCGGCGGCCATCTATGACAACCGCAGCCTGACCACGGCGCTCTCCGTCTACGAGCCGCTCATCATCTTCTCCACGGACCCGGATAAGGAGCCCTTCGCGCCCTACATCGCCAGCGCGGTGCCCACCCGCGAGAACGGCCTGCTCTCCCGGGACGAGCGGGTCTACACCTTCCCCATCCGGCCGGGGATGCTCTTCCACGGCGGCTCGACGGTCACGGCCGATGACGTCCGCTATTCCTTGCTGCGCTGGATGCTCAGCGACTTCACGGGCGGCACCTCCGCCATGCTCCTCGAGCCCATCCTCGGGGTCCCGTCCACGCGCGACCGCAAGGGCCGCCTGCAGGTGGACTTCAAGAAGGCCGCGGCGGCGGTGGCCGTGGAGGGGGACAATGTGGTGGTCCGGCTCCAGAGGCCCGACTCCTCCTTCCTCGCGATTCTGGCCTCCTGGCCCCTGGTGGTCCCCAAGGCCTGGGCCGCGGCCAAGGGCGAATGGGACGGCAGCGAGGCCGGCTGGCTCCGGTACAACGGCCGCCTGCCGGACCAAAGCCGCATCCGCTTCGTCGCCAACGGGACCGGCCCCTTCCGGCTGGCGGAGCCTACCTCCAAGGAGCTGGTGACCCTGGTGCGCTTCGACGCCTACTGGCGCCGCAAGCCGGCCGCCCTGGAGCGCGTCATCCTGCGCGAGGTCGACAGCGAGATGACGCGCCTCTCCATGCTCGAGGCCGGAGACGCCGACTACGCCGAGCTCTCCCGCTCCAGCCTGCGCGACGCCGCCGAGGCGCCGGGAGTCCGGGTCGAGGACGGCCTGCCCCTCTGGTCCGTGGGCCAGGCCATCTTCTTCAACTTCCGCGCCGCGGCCGCTGGCAACCCCAGCCTGCGCAGCGGCCGGCTCGACGGCAAAGGCGTCCCGCCGGATTTCTTCTCGGACCCTCACGTGCGCCTCGGCTTCGCCCGGGCCTTCGACTACGAGGCGTACCTGTCCCAGGCCCTGCGCGGGCACGGGGAGCGCGCCGCCGGGCCCATCCCCTTCGCGCTGTTCTCCCGCAAGCCGCCGCAGCCCGCCTACAGCCACGACCCGGCCCTGGCCGCTGAGCACCTAAAGGCCGCATGGCACGGCCGGCTCTGGAAGCGGGGCTTCCAGGCCGAGATCGGCTACGACGAGGCCAACCCCGAGGCTCTCGCGGCGGCCGAGATCCTGGCCGCCTCGCTCAAGGCCATCAAGCCGGAGTTCCAGCTCAACCCCAAGCCCCTGCGCAAGGAGGCTTTGTTCAAGGCCCTCCGCCAGCACACTCTGCCCATCTTCGTGGGCGGCTTCGAAGCGGACTACCCGGACCCGCACTCCTTCGCCTTCAACCTGCTCCACAGCGCCGGGTTCTATCCGATGGCCCAGAGCTTCTCCGACAAAGCCATGGACTCCGTGGTGGAGAGGGCGCGGCGGGATGGCAAGCACCGCGAGGAGCTCTACCGCAGACTCATGGACCTCTATGCCGCCAAGCTGCCGCAGATCTACCTTTACTACCCGGTCGGCTTCCGCGCCCTGCGCAGCAACGTCAGCGAGAACACCAACGACAACTGGCTGGGCTCCTTCACCCTGCACAACGCCATCTATTACCGGCGCGTGCGGAAGGACTGACGGTCGGGTCAGACTGGAGGAGCGGCGCTGCTTCCCAGCGCCAGCAGTTCCACGATCTTCTTGATGAAGGTCGCGTGGTCGAAGGGCTTGATGAGCACCTCGTTGCCTCCCATCGCCTTCGCCCGCGCCGCCGCGTCGGCATAACCGGTCAGGACCAGGATCGGGACGCGGGAGGTGCGAGGAGTGCTCTTGAGGCGCTCTATCAGATCAAGGCCGCTCATGCCCGGCATCATGATATCGAGAAGGATGAGGTGGGGGAGCTGCCTGCCCAGGATATCCAAGGCCTCGAACCCCGATCGCGCCGGGATCAGCTCTATGTCGCCGCCGAGGCTGGCGATGAAGAGGCCGATGATGTCGACGATGTCCGAGTTGTCCTCCACGAGGAGGATGAGCTTCTTGCCGGCCGGAGGCGCCGCCGGGACGGCGGGCTCCGCTGC
The DNA here is from genome assembly GCA_026388095.1 of Elusimicrobiota bacterium. Classification (NCBI taxonomy): domain Bacteria; kingdom Pseudomonadati; phylum Elusimicrobiota; species Elusimicrobiota bacterium. The sequence continues at coordinate 134,454 of JAPLKL010000006.1, forward strand.
GGGCTCTCGCACGAGGGGCAGCGAGACGTGCGCGGTGCAGCCCTGGCCGGGTCCCGGCGATTCCAGCCAGATGTTGCCCGAATGCAGCACCATGGTCTGCTTGGCGAGGGAAAGCCCCAGGCCGGAACGCGGCCGCATGGAGCTAGGGGACCCATGGAGCGCGGCAGCGGAGAAATCCTCGAAGATGTGGGGCAGGACCTCCGCGGCGATGCCCGCGCCCTGGTCCGCCACCGTGGCCCAGGCGCGGCCGTCGGCCGCTCCCGCGGCCACGCGGATCAAGCCGCGCTCCGGGCTGAACTTGACCGCGTTGACGAGGAGGATGTTCAAGACCTCCGCGAGCGCGGCCACGTCCGCCTGGATCGGGACCGGGGCATCGGAGCAGGCGCATTCCAAGCGCAGTCGCTTGGCTTGCAGGTCCATGGAGAGCTTGGCCTTATCCGCGCTCGAGCGGCAGACCTCGCGCAGGTCCGCGGGCTTGAACGCCGCGGCCTGCCGGCCCTCCACGATCTCGTTGACGCGCAGGATGCGGTTGATCATCCCGAGGAGATCCTCGGCGCCGCCCGCGACCGAGGCCACGGCTTTGAGCTGGTCCGCGGTCATGCCTCCCAGGGTCCCGTCCTGCAGCACGCGGACGTAGCCCAAGATGACCGTGAGCGGTGTGCGCAGTTCGCGGGAAACGTTGGAGATGAAGAGGCTCTTCATCTGGTTGGCCTGCCTCAATTCCATGTTCTGGTTGAGGAGGTCGCGTATCTCCACGAGGCGGTGCAGGATGGGAGCGAAATCACAGTGCGGCAGGTCGTCCTTCTGGAGGATGTCCATGGCGCCCATCCGCATGGCCGCGACCGTCAACTGGGGGTGGCTCTCACCCGTCAGCATGATGGCGGCGGACCTGGGATGGATCTGCCGGATCTGCTGCAGGAATGCCAGGCCTTTCAGGTTGTTCGGGTCGGATGGGCTACCGGCCAGGACGACCAGGTCGTAGACCTGCTCCTGGAGCTTCCGGAAGGCCTCATCCACATCGACGGCTTCCGCGAATCTGAAGGACCACCCCGGCGTGGACTGCAGGCGGGACTTGATGGTCTCGCGCACGGGGGGACCGCCGTTGACGATGAGGACGCCAAGAGAGACGGCGGGGGGATAATATTTGTCCGGGGAGTTTGCCATGGCCGGTTCTCCAGGCCCTTGGTGCGTTCGGGACCCGTCGTACATGTTACCACATAGGGGCCCAGGCGCGGATAGGCCCTTTACCCGGCCGCAACGGACCCCTTCGGTCCATCTGGCCCGCGGCAGCTCCGTGATATGATGCCGACATGCCTCAAGGCCTCACGGTGCGCAGGCCCGCGGCGCTGCTGCGGTCGGCCCTCTCTCTTGCGATAGTCCTCTTGTCTCCGGGCCTTGCCCCCTACGAAGCTTTGGCCAACACGGTCGCGGTCTCCGCGGCCTCCTCCGGCGGGACCTCAGTGTTCAACGCCGCGGGCGCGGCGGCGCGCTCCGCCGTGGGCGCGGGTCCGGTCCAGATCTCGGTTTTGCCCGCCGGCCTCAGCCTGAAGCCGGCATTGTCCGTGGCTGCCGCTCCTTCCGTCAAGAGCCCCGCGGCGCCGCCCCTGGTCTCCGCGGCCGAGCCCCTGGCCAAGCCCGGGGCCTCCGGCGTCGCCCTCGCGGCTCAAGCGGCGGACCTTGCCGCGCCGCTCGCGGCCCCTGCGGCTGTCGCGGCCGTCCCCGCGACCTTGGGGCTGCTCAGCCAAGCCTTGCCCGCGCAGGCCCCCGCCGCGGCCAAAGGCTCGGTCCTGCCGGATTCGCGCCTGAGCCTCCTCTTCGACGGCTCCATCGCTCGGCGCGGAGCGGAGGCGCAGGCCGGTGAGGCCGTGGCCGAGGCCAGCCCGGCCCCGAGCCATGGCTCCGGGCTGGCATCGCCCGCGCGTGGGCGCCTCGCGGCCGGCGCGCGCGTCTTCGGCCACACCGTGGCAGAGATGTTCTTGGGCGAGGCGAAGTTCGCCTCCCTGACGCGCCCCTATCGCGGCCGGATGATCCTCGCGCGCCTGATCCTCGTCTTCCAGGCCGTGATGGGGACGGCGCTGGCCTACTCGACCGGGGCTTTCATCGACGCGGCCTTGGCGCACGCCGCGCCCGTGGCCCTGGGCTGGTTCTTGGGCATGGCCGCGCTGACCGGGGCGAGGATCCTCGTCAGCCGGTACCATTGGGTCCTGCTCGAGCGCATCAAGGTGCGCATGCGCCAGGACTTGCGCATGGCCTTCTTCGAGCATGTCCAGCGCCTGCCGGCCTCCTTCGGCCGGCGGGGAGACCCGCCGGAGATCACGATGCGCCTGCTCAATGACGTGGCCAGGGTCATGACCAAGAACGTGGACATCCCCGTCAATACGCCTATGCTCGTGATCCAACTGGTCATGGCCGCGGGCTTCGTGCTGCATACGAGCCTGCCGCTGGCGGTCGGGATACTGGTGTCGCTGCCGCTCTTGGCGTACTTGTCCGCGCGCTTCGGCGGGAAGCTGGCGGCCCAGCAGCAGCGGCTCGCCGCGCTGCAGGCGGACCTCACCCGCCTCGGGCAGGACCTGTTCTCCGGGAACCGCGACGCGCGGGCCTCCGGCGGCGACGGGCACGCGGCCTCGGTCTACCGCGGCCGCTCGGGCGTCTACGAGGCGCTCCTGCTCGAGATCGCGAAGCTGTCCTCGGGCTACGCCGCGCTCAGGGATTTCCTCCAGACGGCCTTCTCCGAGTTCTTGATCCTGGGCGCCGGTTTCATGAGCTTCATCCTCACCGGGTCTCCGAGCGTAGGGCAGATCATGTCCTTGCGCGGCTACGCCAACGACCTGCGCGGCGCTTTCTCGGGAATCCTGGACCGGTACAACGACGGCCGCTCCGCGGACGGCGGGCTGAGCCGGGTCCACGAGCTGCGCGAAGCGCCCGCCGCCGCCCCGGACAAGCCCGGCGCGCGGGACTTCGCCGGCTCGGAGGTCTCCTTCCGCGCCCTGAGCTACACCCTCCCCGGCCAAGGGGAGGTCCTGCGGAACGTCGATTTCTCGGCCGCGCCCGGCGAGCGGGTGCTCGTCGTGGGAGGCGAGGCCGCGGCGCGGCGCTCCCTGATCGACCTCCTGCTGCGGCTGGACTCTCCCAGATCGGGTTCGGTCCGGACGGGCGGCGCCGACGTAGCCGACCTCAAGCGGGACGGGCTCATCGCGCACATCTCGCTGGTGGCCGGGGACGCGGCCGCCTTCTCCGGCACCCTGCGCCAGAACCTGCTCTTCGGGATCGCCAGACAGGTCAGCGATGAGGAGCTGACCGCGGCCTTGCGGGCCGCCGGGGCCGCCTGCCTGCTCGACGCCGAGCGCCTGCCCCAGGGCCTCGACACCTTGGTCGAGGACGAGTCCGGGACCTCTCTCGACACCGAGCAGCTCCAGCGCCTGGCCCTGGCCCGGGCCGTGCTCAAGGACCCGGCCGTGCTCATCGCAGAGGACCTCGGCCTGGGGCTGGACACGAGAGTAGCCGGGACGCTGCGGCGCGACTTCGAGCGTCTCGCGCGAGGGCGCACGACGCTGGTCTTCGCCGGCCAGCCCGAGCGCGCGGAAGGGTACGACCGGATCGTGGTCCTGCACGACGGCAAGGTGGTCGAGAGCGGGACGCACGCGGAGCTGATGGCGCTCGGCGGCCGATACCGGGAGATGGTGGAGTCCTCCGGCCCCAAGGCGCCTTCCAACTGACGGCCGGCCGGGCCTAGCTCCCTGGGACCTCCGGCCCATGCGGTTGCGACCTGCCGGACGCATAATCTTGGAGATAACAGCTATGCTCTGGATTCTGACCGCGCTCCTCGGTCTGGCCCTGCCTGCGCTTGCGGCGCGGGCCGCGCCTGTCTCCTCCACTGACGAGGCCGCCGGCGCCGCTCTGTCCAAGCTCTTCGACGGGACGGCCGGGGCGGGGTCTGCCGATTTTTCGCCGACGACGGGCCTGCCGGCTCCGGCGCCGGTCAAGGGCAAGGCCATCCCCAAGGACGACGGCGCCCTGCTCGAGGACCTCTCGCAGCGCTCCTTCCGCTACTTCTGGGACACGGCCGACCCCAAGACCGGCCTTTTCCCGGACCGGGCTCCGGGGGACTGCTCCAAGCCCCAGGGCAAGGTCGTGGCGAGCGTGGCGGCTTCCGGCTTCGGGCTGACGGGCTATTGCCTCGCCGCCGAGCGCGGCTGGGTGCCCAGGAAGGAGGCCCTGGAGCGCACGCGCCGGGCCCTGACCTTCCTGGCCAAGGAGAGCCCGCAGAAGAACGGCTGGTTCTACCATTTCGTCGACGCCGCCAACGGCCAGCGGGAGTGGAGCAGCGAGGTCTCCTCGATCGACACCGCGCTGATGCTGGGCGGGGTGCTCACGGCGCGGCAGTACTTCGCCGACGACCCGGAGATCGCGAGCCTGGCCTCCGAGATCTACGACCGCGTCGATTTCCCCTGGATGCTGGACAAGAAGCGCAACCAATTCAGCCACGGCTGGACCCCCGAGGGCGGCTTCATCAAGACCACTTGGGACACGTACTCGGAAGAGTCGCTGCTCCTGATCCTGGCGTTGGGCTCCAGGACCCACCCGGTGGACGCCGGGGTCTGGGACGCCATCTCCCGCCCCGAGGTCTCCTACAGCAGCCACGATTACGTCTCGGGCGCGGCCCCGCCCTTCATCCACCAGTTCTCCCAGGCCTGGGTCGACTTCCGGGGCCTGAAGGACCGCCACGGCATCGACTATTTCGCCAACTCGGCCGAGGCCATGCGCGCGCACCGCCAGTTCTGCATGGACCTGGCCAAGGAGTTCCCGGACTACGGGCCCGACATGTGGGGCATCTCCGCCTCCGACAGCCAGCACGGCTACCAGGCTTGGGGAGGCCCGCCGCGTTCCGGGCCCATCGACGGCACGGTCGTGCCCTACGTGGCCGGGGGCGCGCTCATGTTCACGCCCGACATCGCCGTGCCGGCGCTGCGGGCGATGCGCGAGAAGTCCCA